>DEKO01000064.1:0-4190 GCA_002353885.1 Porphyromonadaceae bacterium UBA2720 | reverse complement strand
CGTTCGAGGCCACCAGCAACACCCTCAGCGAGTAAGACCACAGGGGGGCTGTCCCCCTATCCCCCAAAATCCCCTATAGATGGGGACTTTATGCTGTGGCAGTGAAACAGAGTTTCCCCCTCTTCAGGGAGGCTAGGGGGACAAGTGGCCAGCCACAACACCAGTTCCCCCTTTAGGGGGTTAGGGGGACTATAGTTCAGATTGCCGCCGGCGGCGGAGCCGGCAGTCAACTTCACGATACCACTAGCGGACTCCACCGGACCGGCGGCAAATTATGGCTATATCACTAGTTTAGTTTGAATTTATTGCTAACCTTTAATTATTAATATCAAAACATTACATTTATGACATTATTAAAATTTAAATTAACGGCCATGTTGGCCGTGGTGGCTTGGTTATGTACTTATGCACAAATTTGCGTCAAACCTGGAGGTCGAGTGCAAATGGGCAACTGGACCTACGAGGACAACTTCTTAGCCGCCCATCCAGAATTGTCAAATATTGACACGGTCACTACTGTGAAACTCTTCGGCTATAACCCTGCTGGGGCTGGAGCAAGACTTTCATTCGGCGACCAGTTTACGCGCAACACCTGCAATGTCGTGATTGGGGAACTCAGCCGGCATAATGACACCGACCGGCTTTGGTTGCATGGGAAAAATGGCATTTACTATACCAGCCATTCGGGCATCGATACAATTTACTACTATGACACAAGCAAAGATGCCAATTTTCATTTCAACACCAATGTCGTGGCCGATGGTGTGCTGTTGGGCAGTGACAGCCGCTTCAAGCATGATATCAACCCTGTTGAGAATGGTCTGCAGGCATTGGATCAGTTGAAAGCGGTGTCCTACAAACTTTATCCACATTTCACACAGGAGAATGCCGAAAAGTTTTATGCCGAGAATGGCGATATGACCGACCCTACAGGCAAAATGGAAAAAGACCAGGAGTTCTTCAGACAATTCTATGCTGAGTTGGCCAAACAGCCGACGCGCTATGGATTCATCGCCCAAGAGGTTGAGCAGGTGCTGCCCGAGCTGGTGCACACCGATAAGTCCGGATACAAATATGTCGACTACATTGCTGTCATCCCCTTGCTGGTCAACGCCATCCAGGAGTTGCAGGCCCAACTGGCCGAAGTCAAGGGCGATGAGCCATTGAAAGCCCCCGCCCGCGCGCCGCAGGCCACCGGCACCGATGACATCGCCGCCGGCCTGGCCGTGCCCGCCCTTTACCAGAACACGCCCAACCCGTTCACAGCCGACACCCAGATACGCTACAGCCTGCCCGAGAGCGTGCAGCAGGCCGACCTCTATGTCTACGACCTGCAGGGCAAGCAAGTCAAGCATATCGTGGTCAGTGACCGTGGCCAGTCGTCGGTCACCATCCACGGCAGCGAGCTGCAGGCCGGCATGTACATCTATGCCCTCATCGCCGACGGCCAGGAAGTCGCCAGCAAACGCATGATATTGACCAAATGATAGAGTCCCCCTAAATCCCCCTAAAGGGGGACTTGCAGTGAGGACAAACTTGTTTAATTCACTAAAGCAAAAGAACAATGAAACTACGATATCATCACATAAGATGGCTTGTTGCGGTCGCTGCGTTGCTGGTCTTGCCGGCAATGGCTCAGGTAAGGGACACCATCGACTTTGACATCAGCGACCGCACCTTCGAGGCCATCACAGTCGATGGCGAGACATTCAACCTCTACTCTTACCCCGACTGCGACCACATCGACCAGACAGGAGCGCCGATGCTCCCGGTCAAGTACATCCGCCTGAGTGTGCCGTACAATGCGACCGACATCACGGTCACGGCTTCAGGTGACTGGACATCGGGCAGTGCGACACGGCGCATATATCCCGCACCGGTACCCATTCCCACCGACGGCAGCGTGACAGAAGACCCGGAGATGGTGATTGACAGCACCATCTACATGACCAATGCCTATTGGCCGGCACAACCGGCAGAACTCATTAGTGACGGTTTCTTGATGGGAGAGAACCACATTGTCACCGTGGCGGTCTATCCCATGCTCTATAACCCAGGTGCATCCCGCATACGCAACTACTCGCAGGTGCAGGTCACCGTCAGTTATAATTTGGGTGAGACACCAGCTAATATGTTAGTGCGGCGAGGAGGAAACCTTCGCTTGCAAGAACAACAGTCAGTAAAAACACTAGTCGCCAATCCCGAGAAAGTCGAGCAGTTTGCGATGAGTGCTGCTCAAATCCAGTATATGCCTGCCATTGGGCTCTTACCCGACTCACTGACGATGCAGGACAGCATCAATGCCGGCTACGGAGGCGAGTTGGAGTCCGTTTGGGGCGATTGTGCTCGATACCTGATTGTCACCACTCGCAGCCTGGCTCCGGCTTTCAAGCGCCTGGCTGCACTGAAACGGCAGAAAGGTTACTCGGTTCAAATCAAGTGCATCGAAGACATTCTCGCTGACCCACGTGTGCAGCAAGGGGATGTGTTCCGTGACCGCAAAGGCAACATCATCTCGGCCATCAATGATGATGCCGGTAAACTCCGTCAATACCTTAAAATTGCACACGCATATGACAACACGCAGTTCGTACTGCTTGCTGGAAAACCATCTATTGGCTTGCCATTCAGATATCTAGCCGGTTCTAGTATTAAAGATGCAATACCTTCTGATACATATTATACAAATTTATCTACTCAATGGTATCTGTACCATGATTCTGTAGCTCAATGCTCTTCTTTGGAAAACCCTTATCTTCCAGAGTTGTATGTAGGAAGACTGCCTGTCACAGAGCCTATAGAGATTAGCAATTATACTGACAAACTTTTCCGGTATGAACTGAATCCCGGCAATGGTGCTACTAATTATCTAAAATCTGCACTTTACACTCAGGTCGATTGGATGCAAGACGAACATTACGCAAACACAGTCGCTGAAGAGTTAAGTGTGTTTTTCCCAGATTCAATTATTGTCTCTGCAGTTAATGAGCACACCCCAACTGGTAGTGACGTGATAAACCTAATGAATGTGCATGATTTTGGATACTTATGTTTCCATGCTCATGGCAGTCCAATAGGAATGGAAGTAAACCATTTTCCTCTCCATAATCAGTCTTGGACATCTAGTAATCCTCCTTTTGGAATCAAGGTTTTTAATGATTATATTGGCTTTATCCCCGAATCGTTTAATGCTATTGAGTTTTTGAACAATAAATACAATCCGTATGTCGTTTACGCCATGTCTTGCACTACAATGCCATTTGACAGACCTAACGGCCGCTGCTATTCATATAATGTGGGAGAGGCTTTTACTTTGTTCAAAGACAAAGGTGCTGTCGCTTATGTTGGATACACAAGAGATGGACATAAGGGAACATCCTTTGATATTGAAGAAGCTTTCCACAAATATCTTTATTTCCAATCAAGAAAGATTGGTTATGCGGTAGCTCATTCGTTGACTGATTGTAGTAAAAAAAGCAATCATGACCTTAGGACTCAAAATCTTTTTGGTGATCCTGAATTGAATGTCTGGACAGACATTCCTTCTCAGATTCAAAGTGTTGATTTGATTCGTGAAAACAACAGAATTATCATAAACAATCTTCCACAGAATGACAGTTTGTTCATTGCGGTGTTTCACAATAATGGTGCTCCTGCCCTGTATATGTCTTGCGGTCAATGCTCAATTAGCAACGTCAACCCCAACAGCACCGTCATGGTCTACCGCCAAAACTATCTTCCCTATATTGCACCATTGTTCCTCCAAAATGAGCGCATTACAGCTTCTCAATATGTGATTGCAAACGATGTGTATGCCGGCAATATGGTTGACAACAACCGCGCACCTGGTGAATTGACAATTACATCAGGGGTTGAGTATGAAATAGATGCCAGAGGTTCAGTTACGCTAGCTCCTGGCTTCAAAGTTGAGAAAGGAGCATTGTTTTCAGTAACTAGAAGCGACTATTAGTATTATTGTCTGTTTTCGAGCAAAAAACTTTCATTTCTGCCCGAAAAACTTTAACTTTGCATATTGATTAACTTATTAAAAAAAGAATTATGAAAAAGTTTTACACTTTGATGCTGGCGATGCTGCTGGGCGGCATCGCAGCCCAGGCGCAGGAGGCCGACTACCAGCCGCTTGTGCGTGAGGGAGTGGTGTGGCATTATGAGTACTACCTTTTTGACGA
>DEKO01000195.1 GCA_002353885.1 Porphyromonadaceae bacterium UBA2720 | reverse complement strand
TTAATTGTAAGACAGTGTTTTACGCGATTTGATTTAAGGTTTGTTTCGGTCTGTTTTGACCTAATTTAATCGGTGGAGTATGACGAGGACTATGAGGAGTTCTCAGCCTTGTCGACGGCACAGGTGACCTACACCATTAGCGACGACAAGATCACGCTCAATGGCACGGGCACCTATCTGTGCCTGGGAGCCGTTTGGGGCGAGAGCAATGAGTGGGCCGGTTTTGCCGACTACAGCAGTGTCTACACTCCTGCCATCACCGATGTGCTGGTCGAGGTGCCTGAGGGACTGGTTACGGACGTTTACAAGTTCAAGGGCAGCGAGTATCAGGGTGGTGAGCTGCAGTACAACACCAACGTTGGCATGGACGGCAACGACGTGTATGTACAGGGCATCCTGGCCGACATGCCCAATGCATGGATCAAAGGGACCCGCGAGGGCAACACAGTGACGTTCGAGAGTGGACAATATCTGGGTCTGCTGGCCAACAAGCCTGTCTATATGATGGCCGTGAACCGCATGAACACCAGCGAGATTCAGCCTCTGGTGCTGACCTACGACGAGTCGACTGAGACTTTCAGCAACGATACACAATTCATTCTGCTCAATGCTAGCAAGAGCACGGTCTATCTGATGCAGGCCATCAGTGACTTCACGCTGACCAAGAGCAAGAGTGGCGAGGCTTATGAGGTGCCTTATCTGGAGACCTTCGGTTCGAGCACGTCGATGAACGACTACACCATCATCGATGCCAACAACGATGGCACCACTTGGGGCTATAACTCGATGAGCGGCTATGTCAACTACAACTGGTCGATGACCAATGCCGCCGACGAATGGCTCATCACCCCTGCCATCCACATGCCCGCCGGCAAGGCCTACACCTTCACCGTCAAGACCCGCAGCTTCACCGCCACGATGCCCGAGCGCATCGAGGTGATGATGGGCATCGAGGCCACTGCCGAGGCTATGCAGACTGTTGTCATCGCTCCCACTGAGGTGGCCTCAGGCGACTTCGTTGAACTCACAGGCAATGTGTGGATTTCGGAGGAGGGCGACTACCACTTCGGCATCCATGCCATCAGCGACGCCGACAACATGATGCTTGCCGTTGATGACATCGCTGTCGACGAGGCTGTGAACACTGGCGTGAGCACTGTGCGCACAGCTACCACAGCTGCCGACACCACTGTCTACAGCCTGGACGGCCGCGTGATGGGCACCAGCACCACTGGTCTGCCTCAGGGCATCTACATCCAGGGTGGCAAGAAGATTGTTGTGCGCTAAGCATTTGGATAATCTTGGCGGTACCTCTGCATAGCATGAGCAAGCTGCTGCTATGCATTCGGTTTGCACAAGATTTGGCGACACACAACCGCATCGGCGGGGACAACTTTTTTGGGGTTGTTCCCGCTTTTTTTGACCCAAAGGCAACAAAGTCTCAAAAAAACACATTAACTTTGTAGGCTGTTTGGGCCGATGGCTCGCTATTTGGCCTTCGGCCGCTTTTTGGGCCATGCGGCCCACTATTGGCAGTTGGCTAAGAGCAAAAGCCATGGCTTTTAAATAGCTAAAGGCAAAAAGCTGAAAGCCTTTTAAAAGGCTTAAAACTAACGTCTAACGTCTATAATCTAACGTCTAAAATGCGAATAGACATTCTCACTGTCATGCCTGAGGCCTTGGAGTCGCCGTTGCACTGCTCAATCTTGCAGCGTGCGCAGGACAAGGGCCTGGTGGAGTTTCACATACACAACCTGCGCGACTGGTCGTTGCGCAAGCACCGCAAGGTCGATGATTACCCCTTCAGCGGCGAGGCCGGCATGGTCATGCAGATTGAGCCCATCTACCGCTGCATCGAGCAACTGCGTAGCGAGCGCGACTACGATGAGGTTATCTTCACCTCGCCCGATGGCGACATCCTAGACCAGCCCATGGCCAACGCGCTGTCGCTGTGCCAGAACCTGATTATCTTGTGCGGTCATTATAAGGGCGTGGACTTCCGTGTGCGCGAGCACCTGGTGACCCGCGAGATCTCCATCGGCAACTATGTTCTCACTGGTGGTGAACTGCCGGCTGCAGTTATTGCCGACAGCATCGTGCGGCTCATTCCTGGTGCCATCGGCGATGAGCAGAGTGCCCTCAACGACTCGTTTCAAGACAACCTGCTTGAGGCTCCCGTCTATACGCGTCCGGCCGAGTTCAATGGTTGGCGTGTGCCCGATGTGCTGCTCAGCGGCAACGATGCCAAGATAGCCGAGTGGAAGATGGAGCAGGCTCTGGAACGCACCCGTCGCTTAAGGCCAGACTTGCTTAAATAGTTAATAGTTTATAGTTAATAGTTGGCGGTTTTTTTCCTGCCATCCAAACATTTCTCTTTTTTCCAGTAATCCTTGTTATGCAATTTCAACGACCCAAATGGATACCGCGATGGCTCAATCTGCCATTCATCATCTTTGTAGCATTCATCTTGATGCTGCTGTTCTTCGGCGAGAACAACTACATGCGCATCAACAGCTACAAGCAACAGATTAACGAGCTCAAGGCAGAGATACAGAACAACCAGGACTCGGCTCGCATCTATGAGGCCAAGTATCAGGAGCTGCACACCGACCGTGAGACGCTCGAGAAGATTGCCCGCGAACAGTATGGCATGAAGCGCATCAACGAGGAAGTCTATATCACCGACATACCGTGAAGACTTTAGACGCTAGACGTTAGACTTTAGACGTTAGGCATTAGTAGTTCAATAACTAACGACTAAACAACTAGAAAACAGGAAATAATGAACGATAAAATACTCGATATCATCCTCATGGTGGGCCTGGTGGTCATTCTTGTTATGGCCGTGTTGCCCCTGTTCAATATCAATGAGCCGTTTGTGCGATGGCTTTTTGCCGCTGGAGCGCTGGCTGTGCTGGTCGTGCGCTTGTTGCAGAGCAATCGTGGCGAGAACCTGCGGCTACGCCGACTCTATCGCATCAATGTCATCAGTGCCCTCATGTTCTGCGCTTCGGCGGTGATGTTCTGGAACATGGGGCAGGCCGAGTGGAGTACCAACTGGGTGGCATTCCTCATGGCTGGAGCGGCTCTGATGATGTATGTGAGTTATGCCATCGACCACGAGCATCGGCGCATCGCCCGGGGTGACGACAAGCAGTGACATGAACCGATTCAGACGATACTGCACGGCGTGGGTCCGCTACCGACACAGTCGGGGCTTTGGCATACACTCGCCGTCGGCTTATGGTTTTGTCACCCAGGTTTTGGGTGAACGGTTGCCCTACTACGCCTACGATGACTTGTGCACCCTGCGCAAAGCCTTGCTGGACAATGGCGAACAGGACCTCGTCAGCGACCATGATGCACAGTTGTTGTTCCGCATCGTCAATCGCTTCGGCCCACAACACATTCTGCTCGTCGGGGCTGACAGTGCCCTCACAGTTGCCGCCATGCTGATGCCTTCGTGCCAGACCGATGCTTATGTCTGCGGTGACAAGAAACGCCTGGACGACATTGTGCGGCAACTCGGCAAACTGGCTGACCGCGTGTTACCCTACGTGGAACTGAAGGTTGCCCTGTTCGACTATATGGCGGCGTTCCTTGACCGACCCAAGCGGCCCTTTGTCCTCATCAATGCGTTACACGACCCTGAGCGTGCCACAATCTTGCAGCGCGTGCTTGATGAGTGGCTGCAAGACGAGTGCGTCATCATCATGCGCAACCTGCACCGCGACTCTGAGATGTGTCGACTTTGGGAACATGTCCGACAAACCATGCCGCATGGCCATAGTTACACCAACCACAAGACAGCCATCCTCGTCGCTCGCCCCCGCATCCCCCGCGAGCACTTCGAAATCTGGCTCTAACTCAACCCTCTTCATCTAGCAAAAGTGTCCATATCTCAACATTTTTTTGAGATATGGACACTTTTGTTATTCTATATTTGTCCACAACTCAAAAAAAAGTTGAGTTGTGGACACTTTTATTGCCCTATATTTGGCCATATCTAATATTATTTGTATTTTTGCCCCAAAATTTAAAGAAAGATGGGCAAAATTATCGCACGAATAACAGAAGTTGAGGTACTAGAGCGGAAATACCGCTCTGAAAAGTCTGAATTTGTGATTGTCTACGGCCGGCGCCGCATTGGCAAGACTTTTCTAGTGAATCATGTGTTTGCCGACAGGTTCACCTTTACATACGTTGGTGCTCGGAAACAGAAACCTCAGAAACAACTGCAGCGTTTTGCCGAGCAACTAAAAGTATATAGCGGCTCTACTTTTGCTCCGACTCTATCTAATTGGGAGGAAGCTTTCAATCAGTTGCGGTCGCTTATTGAATCAAAGCCTCGCCAACAACGGAAGGTTATTTTTTTCGATGAGATGCCCTGGATTGACACCCCCCGGAGTGCCTTTGTCGAAGCATTAGAGTACTTTTGGAATGCTTGGGCGGCACAGCGCGATGACATATTGTTCATTGCTTGTGGCTCGGCCACATCATGGATGGTGAACAAACTCATCCGCAACAAGGGTGGATTATACAACCGTATCACTGAGCAGATTTATTTGCGTCCTTTCAAACTGGCCGAATGCGAACAATATTTGCATGCCGCTGGGTGCCAATGGGATCGGTACTCCGTTATGCAGTGTTACATGGCGATGGGTGGTGTGCCCTTTTATATGAGTCTATTGGACCCTACACAGAGTTTGGCACAAAACCTTGACCGATTGTTCTTTTCCAAAAATGCTCCGATGCGTGAGGAATTTGACGAATTATTCCTTGCGTTGTTCAATCAAGCTGACAAGTACATCAGTGTTGTCAGTGCTCTGTCGGAGCATCGAGAAGGAATGCTCCGTGCTGAAATTGCACAAAAGACAAAACTTTCAGGTGGTGCGCTCACACTAGTGCTTGACAATCTAGAGCGTTGCGATTTTGTAGAGAGTTACTCCCGTTTCAAATCATCTGTTCGCAACAAACTCTATCGCATTAGCGACCCTTACACATTATTCTATTTCAAATTCCTCAGTAAAAACAACTCAAAGGATGAGCACTGGTGGAGCAACAACATGAACTCACATTCTGTTGAGTCGTGGCAAGGCTTTAGTTTTGAGACCATTTGTATGATGCATCTCAACCAGATTAAGCAAAAGCTGGGCATCAGTGGTATCGCAACCAGTGCCAGTTCATGGCGCACTTTGGGTAAGCCATACACTTCAGGGGCCCAGGTTGACTTGGTCATCGACCGTTCTGACCGCGTCATCAACCTTTGTGAAATGAAATTTTCGGTCGAGCCTTATACCATATCTAAATCCTATGAAGAACTGCTGCGCAACCGTATGGCTCTATTTCGTGCCGAGACGCACACCCGCAAGAGTTTGTCAATTACCATGGTAACCACCTATGGTATCGTTCGTGGTCTTCACTCCGGCATTGTCCAAAGCGAGGTCGTTATGGATGACTTGTTCCGAGAATAAGTCATCACAAACTGGCAATACCCCAGCCGAGGTGGCCGGGGTAAGCCAGACAGAGACACACCCACTGGTGTGCGTGAATTTAAAGACTATTGTGCGACCAGCACTTTGCGGGCAGTGCCGTCGCTGTAGCGGACGATGTTGATGCCTGGCTGCTGGGTGCTGATGCGGCGGCCATCCAGTGTGTAGCGTGCCACCTCGTGGGCATTGTCCTTGCCAACATTTGCCACACTGCTGTAGGCCTGGTCATCGATACGGAAAGCGGGGCTGATGACCTGCTCCTGCCAGTTGCCGCTCAGGTCGGTCAACTTGATTTTCAGGTCAAACCAGCCTTTCTCGCCGTTGCCTTCCACCTGGCTCAACTCGCCACGGTAGAAATAGCCAAAACCCGGCATAAAGAAGTTTTCCGGCACTTCCTCAACGGTAAATGCTTCCCAAGTGTCGGCATCGTAAGGCGAATAACTCACCTCCACCGTCTGTGGCAGGCAGTCGAACCAAAAACGGTCGGTCTGATGGGAATTGAAGTCACCCCCGGCAAACTCCAGCACGCCCTCATCGCCGCTGGCAAAGCGGTCAATGATGTTGCCTTCGCTGTCGCGCAGCCATAGCATCTGCAGGGTGGGTGCCGTCCAGTCTTCCTGAGCCCAATCATAGAACACATGCGTCAAGTTCTTACCCGGTAGTCCATCCACCTCCACGTTGGTGTTCACCACGTCCACGTCTATTTGCCCTTCTTTGTGCTCCATAGCAAAGTTATACATGCTCTCGAGCATTGTCGAGAGGTCAGTGCAGATGACAGAGTCCTGATTGTATGTAATTTCCAAAGTCGCGTTTGATAGGTCACTGCCTCTCACTTCTCCGTAGCGACCCAAATAGACAAAGTCAAGAGCAGAGTATTTACCTCCTATCCAGTCTTGATAACTGTTTTGTGCCATCACCGCATTGATGGGGCAGCCAGTGCCGTAAGCTAGGGCTTTCTGCTGGTCGGTAAACGAGAAGTGGGGATTGCCAGGGTAGTCAAGAATGTCGGCATTGGGATCTTCGGGCACATGGAAGGAATAATTGCCGGCGATATCGTGGCCGCTATTGACATATTCCACTCCATTCTTAGTGACAATGGCTGCTTGGCCGTAGATGTGCAAACTACTATAGATTGTGTCGGTTTGTGTATGTACGACACCCTCCTCATCCTCATAACTCCATTCTCGGATAGACATCTGACGGTGGTCGCCAAAGCCGGGGTAGAAGAGCATCTTGATGCTATTGTCCTCACGCTCGGGCGCATCGAGATAGAATGAGGTCAAACCATTCGGAGCGAGTCGGTCGCTGCTACCCGAGACTCCGCCGTGCATAATTCCATTATAGGTGACTTGCATGTCGAAAGCTGTAGTGCCACCCCCTTCTTCGGGATTATAGGCCGGGGTGGGCTGGAATTGCTCTTGATAGAGCACATAGTCTGCCGGATCGTTGACAAAGGTGAAGTCACCGTCAATGCCGTCCTTGCTTTGCACCATCATGTAGTCTGTCGAACTGTCGCCTGCAGAGCAGGAGACAATGACTTTAATGCGGTCGCTCACGTTGTTGATGTAAATGCGATTCGGAGGTACCATTCCTACAAAATCTGCTCCGCGGTTGGCGAAATGGCTAGCAATCACGTCATTGGCTTCTTTCGAAACGATAACAAAGTCCATGGCCATGCCATTGGTGTTGCCTTCCTCTATAGTTTCATTCGTAGCCATGTCAATGAGAGGGACTGTGCATAGTGTGCCATCGGGTTTGAGCATGTTGGCTTCGACCAGGTTAGTAGCCTCATCGAGATTCAGGACAATGGTGGTGTCAGACGCAATGTTGACCTGCTCCCTGATGACATAACATAATCCGCTACGATCTTGCGCAAATTGACTCGTCAGGATGTCATAAGTGCCTATGGGCACATCGGCGCAGACCACCTGGTGACTGCCAAACTCTTCAGCCCAATAATCCAAATTTGAATCACTGTTTAGCAAGGTTACACTGGTGCCATAGTAGGGCCCGAACTTATCTTCGTTGGCCACAATGTTGCAGGTGACGGTGACAGTCTGCCCCGGAGCGGCATTGTAACGTCTGTGCTGCATTTGTGGCTTGCTGGCGTAGGTCTTGATGCCACTGCGATTGCTCTTGAGGTCATAGCGGCTCAGGTCCAAGCCCGGTTTGTACTGTGTCATTGTTGGATGCCCGGGCTGAGTGAGGGGCTGCTGAACAATGGCGATGTGGGCTTGCGCGCCCAGCGAGTAGATTGCGGTCATGATAGCCGCCATCAACAATTTGGTCATTTTTGCTTTCATCTTTTTTTGTTTTTAAAGGGGTTAGTAATTGGGGTAAAACGTTTCCGAGTGCAAAATTACTATCCACCTCACACGAAGACCAAATAAAAGCAGCACAGAGAACTGCTTATTTATAAATGAGCAGAAAAAGCGCCCAAAACACCCCGAAAAAGGCGATTTCCGGGGGAGCTAAATTGATTGTTACGTATGGAAAAATCATTAATTCCATGATTTTTCCATAGATAAATATCACCGCAAAGGTATGTATTTAAGAAACAAGCGAACTGGGTGAAAGTTCCAATAAGAAGTGC
>DEKO01000122.1:19397-21612 GCA_002353885.1 Porphyromonadaceae bacterium UBA2720 | reverse complement strand
TCATCAAATATATTTTTTGATGGCCATTATCACCGGCTGGTGTTCCGCCGCTTCTCTAAATTGTTTCAGTCATCGTATTTACACTTAGGGGACAACAGGTATATAGTTCCCTAAAAAAGCAAGAGGCTGGATTCACATCCGGCCTCCTGGTGTTAGATAAAACCCATTTCATGGTATTAATGAAACAAGCCTAAAACAATCTTACTTTTCAATGATGTATTTGCGACTGCAAAGTTAGGCAAAAAATTTCACATACCAAGGATTTGAGCAAAGAAATGGGTTGATTTTGGTAATTTTTAATACTTTTTCAGCAATTTGCCCGAAAAAAGGTGCCGAAAAAGGGTTTTCCCGAGCAGAGAGGCCATGATGCCAAGTCGGTTTTTGAGCCTGACATTGCCATCGACCATGCAAGCACAACGCAGCCGGCAGACTCCCTCCCAGCAGCGATCAATCACAGCACGATAGCGACTATCACCTGGAGCAAGGAGCAGAATGTTGAAATAAGCACTGAGCAATCGAGACTGCACAGCAGGCAAAAACTGCACATCGTGAGATGCCACTTGATGCTCAAGGTCCTCGAGGATGTCAAGAACCTGAGTCCTCTGGTCGGTAAAGTGCCCCGTGATGCTGGCCTGACGCTGACGGTAATAATAGACAATATGGCTCGTGTAGGTCACAGTGCGCACCGACATCAACAACGGATATACTACAGCCAAGTCTTCGTAGAGCATGCCCACCGGAAACCGCAGATTATCGAATAGTGTGGCCTTGAACAGACGGCTGCAAGCCGAGTTGGTGAGCGTGTCTTGATAGAACACACGCTTGATAGCTTGCTCTCTGTCAAATACCTGAATGCTGTCGGAATGGCTTGACGAACGGGGCTGATTGTTGTCATCAAACATGCACCATTGCCCGATAGCCACATCACACTGCGTGTCATCCATCAGTTTGACCAACGTTTCGACACAATCGTCGCTGACGTAGTCATCACCGTCAACCATCATCACCATTTGGCCCGTCATCACGTCAAGGGCGGCATTGCGTGCATCACTGAGGCCTCCATTCAGCTTATGGATTACACGAATGCGGGCATCACGGGCTGCCCACTGGTCACAAATGTCGCCCGAACTGTCGGTGCTGCCATCATCGACGAGCAGCACTTCGAGTCGGGTATAGGTCTGTCGCACAATGCTGTCGATGCATTGTGGCAGATAGTCGGCCACATTATAGACCGGGACAATAACTGAGACCGTGGGAGCCACAGCGCTTTTTTATAGACGTTAGACTTTAGACATCAGCAAAAGGCCAAATGGCCAATAACAGTTCCCCTTTAGGGTGCAAGAGTAACTCACCGCACTTTCCACTCAAAGCCGTCTTTGGTGTCTTTGACATCAAATCCAGCCTCGTTCAAGCGGTCGCGGATGAGGTCGCTCGTGGCCCAATCCTTGTTGGCCTTGGCTTGACGACGCACCTCCAGCAGCAGGTCGACAGCCTTGTGATAAGGCTCAAGATTGACACCTTGTGCACCTCCTGCAGCATCGTCACGCATGCCCAACACATCGAACAGATAGGTCTGGAACGTAGCCTTCAGCTGGTCGATGTCGGCCTGCGACAATGCGATAGCTCCATCATTAGCC
The DNA here is from genome assembly GCA_002353885.1 of Porphyromonadaceae bacterium UBA2720. Lineage (GTDB taxonomy): Bacteria > Bacteroidota > Bacteroidia > Bacteroidales > Muribaculaceae > Sodaliphilus. The sequence goes on along the minus strand of DEKO01000122.1, from coordinate 19,975 downwards.
TGGTTAATGACCTTGCAGGCGTCAAACAGTGTGGCAATGACGATGGGCGTGTTCAGATCGTCATTCATCGCCTCGGCGCATCGTCCGGCATAGTCATCCAGGGCAAGCGTCGATTGCTCAGCTGGCTTGAGCGCCACCAGCCGGTGCCAGCCGTCCATCACGCGCTCATAAGCCTTCTCTGCGGCTTGGAGCGCTTCGTTCGAGAAGTCGACAGTGCCACGATAATGGGCCTGCAGGATAAAGAAACGTATGGTCATGGCCGAGTAGGACTGGGTGAGCAACGGGTGGTCGCCCGTGAAGAATTGCTCCAGGGTGATGAAGTTGCCCAACGATTTGCCCATCTTCTGGCCATTGATGGTAATCATGTTGTTGTGCATCCAGTAGTGCACCATGTCATCGCCCTGGCTAGCCACAGCCTGCGCAATCTCGCACTCATGGTGCGGGAAAATCAGGTCCATGCCACCGCCGTGGATGTCAAAGTGCGCACCCAGATACTTGCGGCCCATGGCAGTGCACTCGCAGTGCCAGCCCGGGAAACCGTCGCTCCAAGGCGATGGCCAGCGCATGATGTGCTCGGG
>DEKO01000122.1:19233-19376 GCA_002353885.1 Porphyromonadaceae bacterium UBA2720 | reverse complement strand
TGATTGCGCTTCTCGCCCACGCCATCGAGCTGTCGACTGGCATCCTTGACTTCGTCAAGATTGCGTCCACTGAGTTTGCCATAGTGGTGATCGCGGTTATACTTCTCGACATCGAAGTAGACACTGCCGTTGCTCTCGTAGGC
>DEKO01000122.1:19025-19168 GCA_002353885.1 Porphyromonadaceae bacterium UBA2720 | reverse complement strand
TCGATGATATGGCCCGTGGCATGGGGCTCGATGCTGGGTGGGAGCACGTTGAGCTGTCGCATGGCATCGTGATAGCGGTTGACATAGTATTGCGCCACTTCCATGGGCTCGAGCTGCTCGAGGCGGGCTTTCTTGGCTATCTT
>DEKO01000122.1:15312-19001 GCA_002353885.1 Porphyromonadaceae bacterium UBA2720 | reverse complement strand
TCACCCTCGTCGGCATCGTGCTCGAGGTGCCCCACATCGGTGATGTTGCGCACATAGCGCACCTTGTAACCCAGGTGCTGCAGATACCTGAACAAGACGTCAAACGTGATGGCCGGCCTAGTGTGTCCCAGATGCGGATCGCCATAGACCGTGGGGCCGCACACATACATGCCCACGCGCCCTGGATTGATGGGAGTGAACACCTCTTTGCGCCGCGTGAGCGTGTTATATATGTATAATGCTTCCATTTTGTGTAGCTTTAGACGTTAGACATTAGACTTTAGTAGTTAGACAATAGCGTTCGAAAGCCAAAAAGTTATTTGCTGTTGCCACGACTAAAGTCTAAAGTCTAAAAACTAACGACTTATTGAGAGTTAGGCTTGACCCTTGGGCAGGGGGAAATCCATGATGCCATCGTTCATGCCGCCCTTGGGCTGACGCGGCTTGATTTCACCGAAATTAGCCTCGTACTTGCGGATGTTCTCGTTCAGAGCCATGAGCAACTGCTTGGCATTCTCGGGGGTCATGATGATGCGGCTCTGCACACGTGCCTTAGGTGTGTTGGGGGCCATCAAAATCATGTCAAGGAAAAAATCATTGGGTCCGTGTGTGATCACTGCCAGGTTAGCATAACGTCCCTGCATCTCGTCGGCGGGAACTTCGATTTGGATCTGATTCTGTTTGTTTTCGTTAGCCATAATTGTAATTGATATAAAAAACTATTTAGATAATCTCGGCTGCACTCGGCAATCGATGCAAGCATCATTGTGTTAGCTGGCACGAGACTTGTTAAAGTCGTAGGTTGTCATGCCGCCGTGCGCCTCATCATTGATGTGGATGCGCAACGTGCGACAATTGGGGCTGTTCCAAGCATTGCCCACATAGAACGACGCATAGGCCTCTCGCCAGTGATAGGTAGTGTCGCCATGAGTGTTATTGACTAGGTAGCAATGCACGGTGTCTTGCTTGACGGTGGCACTGTCGAGCAAGAGGTAGAAATGCCTTGACTTGCCCGTATACTCGGCCTGGCACCGCAGGTTCACATATCCGCCCGTGCGCCAGATGCTCAACAGCTTGATAGGTTCCATCTGACCCAGATATTCAGCCAGAGGTTTGACCGTATATCGTAGCGAATCGCTCACAATGGCCCCCACGCCATAGGCAAGAATGTGGCGAATGCCGCCCGTCTCGCCTGTGTTTGCCCAGTCATAGCGCAACAGCACGCGTTGACCCTGCTTGACCTTATCCAGTCTGACATTGCTCAGCAGCACGACCGAAGTCGAGTCGTCACGCCGCAGCAACTCAAACTGTGCCCCACCCCCGTCATCGCCTTGATAGGTGACGATGTCGGTGCGATAGTCGGTGTAGCGCCGTTCAATGTCCTCATCGTCACACGCCACCAGCAAGAAGCAAGATGCGACAAGCAAGATGCAAGATGCGAGATGCAAGATACGAGAAGCAAAATGCGAGATACAAGATGCGAGAAGCAAGCACCGACAATTATTCATTACCATTATTCATTGTTAATTAGTAATCCGTCCTGCATGCGCAGCACACGGTCAGCCTCGCTGGCCAGCGACTCGTCGTGCGTGACGATGACAAACGTCTGCTTCATCTGGTCGCGCAGCTCAAAGAAGAGCTGGTGCAACGCCTGCTTGTTGCCTGTGTCCAAGCTGCCGCTGGGCTCGTCGGCCAAAATCACCTTAGGGCGGTTGATGAGCGCCCTGGCCACTGCCACGCGTTGGCGTTCGCCCCCCGACAATTGAGCCGGCTTGTGCTCGAGACGGTCAGACAGTTTGAGGAAGTCGAGCAGCTGACGGGCATGGTCATAGGCCTCGTTGCGTTTCGCACCTCCGATGAGCGCCGGCATTGCCACATTCTCAAGCGTGGTGAACTCGGGCAGCAGCTGGTGGAACTGAAAGACAAAACCGATGTTGCGGTTACGGAACATCGCCAGTTCCTTGCCTCTGAGCCCCAGCACATCGGTACCGTCATAGATGACACTGCCGCTGTCGGGTTGGTCCAACGTGCCGATGATGTGCAGCAGCGTGGTTTTTCCGGCCCCACTGGGGCCGACTATAGTGACCACCTCGGCCTCGCCGATGGTCACATCCACGCCACGCAGCACCTCCAGGTCGCCATAGCGCTTGATGATATGTCTGGCTTCAATCATTTGTCAGTGTGGGTATTCCGCCCCAATGCGAGGCACAAACAACCCGCAAAGTTACAAAAAGAATCCCACACCGACAACCAACACCGACCCGATTAGTAATTTTTGTGTGCAAAATATCGGAAAAATTAGGAATTTCCAAAAAAGTTTCGTAACTTTGCGGTCACGCGATATTACACAGGGGCACATGCCCTTGACACAATATTAACCTGGGTGCCGCGTGCGGCGCCAATAATACTGAAAAGATATGAGAGGACAAATGAAGTTTGGCCTGAACATCCCCACCCGACTGCAGTTCGGCGCTGGGGAGCTCAAGAACCTGGCCACGATGCCACTACCAGGCAAGAAAGCGTTAATTGTTATCTCGGCAGGCAGCTCGATGAAGCGTTTGGGCTACCTGTCGACCCTCGAGGAGCAACTTGACAAGGCAGGCATCGGCCATGTCACATTTGACAAGATATTACCCAACCCCATCAAGTCGCATGTGATGGAAGGCGCTGAATTGTGCCGGACCAACGCGTGCGACTTTGTCATTGGCCTGGGGGGCGGCAGCTCGATCGACACGGCCAAGGCTATCGCTGTGACGGTGGCCATGGGCGGCGACTTCTGGCAATATGTCGCCGGCGGCACGGGTGGCGGACAGCCCATCACCAGCGCACTGCCCATCGTGGCCATCCCCACCACTGCCGGCACCGGCACCGAGGTAGACCTGTGGAGCGTGATCACCAACGAGCAGACGCAGGAGAAGATTGGCTGGGGCTCGCCGCTGGTGTTCCCGACACTGGCCGTGGTCGACCCCGAACTGATGATGAGCGTGCCGCCGCGCTTGACGGCCTATCAGGGCTTTGACGCATTTTTCCACGCGGCCGAGGGATATATCAGCAAAGCACACACGCCCATCAGCGACCTCTATGCCCTAGAGGCCATACGCATCCTCTATAAATACCTTCCCGTGGCTGTAGCCGACCCCAAGAACCGCTGGGCACGCATCAAGGTGGCCTGGGCCAGCACACTGGCCGGAATGGTCGAGAGCACCAGCTGCTGCACGGGCGAGCATGCCCTGGAGCACGCCATGAGCGCATTCTTCCCCAAGTTGCCTCACGGAGCCGGCTTGATAGCCATCAGCCAGGCCTACTTCAAGACATTCAAGAACGACATGATGAAGCGCTACATGAAGATGGCCGAGAAGATGACGCAGCAAAAGGCTGCCCGTCCCAGCGACTTCCTGGATGCACTGGCCATCATGCAGCGCGAGTGCGGTGTGAGCGACATACGCCTGAGCGAGTATGGCATCACGCCCGCCGACTTTGAGCGCATGGTCGACAATGCCTGCGCCACGGGCCAGGCGATGCTCGACTTGGACCCGCGCTTCCTCAACCGGGAGGAGCTCATCGACATCTACATGCAGAGCTACAAGTAGTTGTCAGGGGTCAGGCGGTAGGGACGCGCCATGGCACGTCCCGAGGCGACCAAGGCATGGGGCCTGGCGGTTGTAGGGACGGCGCTCCCGCGCCGTCCG
>DEKO01000122.1:5887-15246 GCA_002353885.1 Porphyromonadaceae bacterium UBA2720 | reverse complement strand
TGCACTCGGCATAGCTCGAGCAAGCTCGGCTCTGCGCTCGTTGGCACGAGATTTGGCTGCCCTCTAAAAGCAAAAAAGCCCCACTGTGGGGCTTTTTTAGTCCTGTTCCTTCATGTAGTAGAGCGCGCGGTAGGCTTCTCGCACATACTGCGGCTCGTCGCCGATGGCTATGGCACGCTTCATCAGGTTCACCGCCCATTTTCCCGCCCGCTTGCGGTCGACATTGGGGTTGAACACCGCCCGCTTCTTCCACTGGTCATACATCATCAGCCCCAGATGAAAACACGCCCGCGAGGTCTCCTTGATGGCCAATGCCCGCCAGTAGTAGTCGTAGGCCTTGGTATAGTTCTTGTCGTTCCAGGCCTCCAGGGCGACAATCAGGTAGGCCTCGAGATTCACCTCGTCTTGCGCGATGTGGCCTGTGGGCTGCTGGCCAGGCTGGTCGCCCGTCGTTGTCTGCCCTTGCGACAGAGGTTTGTATCCCCCACAGCGGTTGCGCTGCATGGCCACCACACCGTCGCGCTTGCGCACGGTGGTGGTGTCGGTGAGTCTGAAGATCGTCGGCGACGTCGACTCGCCATCGTCTTGCAGCCGGCTCACTGTGTAAGCCTTGTTGACCACCATCTCATAGTATTCGACCGCCACAGGACGCTCGTTGGGTTCGTCGGCAAAGTTAGAGTAGTAGTTGATGCTCCTTACCTCACCGTATGTTACCTTGAGTTCGATTTTGCAGCGTTGCTGCTGGTCAAACTCGATTGGGAAGCGCTGATTGTCAAACAAGTTGAAGTAGTTGGTCAACTCCAAGAAAGGACTTGCATCGGGCGAGCCGAAAATGAGGTGCGGTTCGTTAGGGAAGTTGAAGTTACCCTTGCGTATGTCTCCCGCTCCCGGCAGCAGCAGTGCCACCAGCTTGCGCTTCTTGAAGCTGGCGTCGCTGCTGCTCTGTGCCAGCCACTGCCCGATGCTCTCATAGTAGTTGACGATGACCTTGCCCGCATCCTCAGACGACACTGCATAGCATGGGGCAAAATCACCGATGGTCACCATCATGATGGTGACCAACAGTGCACAGTGTTTAGTCACTGGATTCATGGGTCAATGTCTGCGCTGTCCTTGCATGAAAGTCACACTGCACTGGAAGCCCACCGCGAAGTTACGCAACGTGTTGCCGGCATGGGGCATAGTGCCATTCACCTCATAGTCCTTGTCGAACGTGTTGAAGTGGTCAATGTCGGCAAAGAAGCCGATGTCCTGCAGATAGTCAGGTCCACCCAGTTTGATGGCAAAATGCGAGGTGAGGCCCTTGTTAAGCTGCTTCTTGTCATGGCTGTAACCTTGATAACCGATGGGCAACGAGTACTGGCATCCTGCCTCGATAATCACCCTGTAGGGCGAGGCCAACTTGCCGAAGGTCAGATGCAGGCCCCCACCAGCCCTGACATACTGCAGCCGATGACGCACGTATGCCTCCTGTCCTGGGTCGCGCAACTCAAACTGGTCGAGCTTATAGTGCCCCATGGCATAGACCCCCCAATTGAATGTCCCTGGCATTGCCGACTTATAGCCAATCTTCACTCCCGGCATGAGGGTGTTGAACAACTCGCGGGCATGAATTCCCATGGGTGAGAACTCACGGTACTTAATGTTCTCGCCGTCAAGTCGGCCGTGATAATGGTCATAGGTCAATCCATTCTCAAAGAGCGAGTTTCCCATCAGGTAATTGAGGTAACCCGTCGCCATCGACGAGATGGCCATGCTATAGACATTTCCATAGTTCAGGTCGACGTGGCAGAAGAGATGATTGTTGGTAATCTTCTCATCTTGTTCGAGCCAGTCGGGTGTCTGTGCAGGCTGGCCCATCATGGTGGCACACAGACACATCAGCAGAGCCGATAATATTGTCTTTTTGTTCAGTTTCATGTCAACAAATCATTTAAAACGAATTTCCCTCGAGATACCACTGCTTGAGCTTGAGGGTGTTGAGCAGATAGTCCTCCTTCTGGTCGCGGTCGGCCGGTATCACGTCGCTGATGAGCCAGCCCGAGTTGGTGTTCTCGCGGAAGTAATTCTCAACAATAAAAATAAAGTTAGGCACATTCAGGAAGTGATACTTGACCCCTTGGCAGTAGTCAAACACCAGGTCGCCCGACTGGACCAGAGCGATGAATGCCGACAACTGGTCGATGTCGATGTCTCTACTGCGATATCCGGCAAAGTGCCGCCGGTTCTTGTCGATGTTGATCATCGACTCGAGCGACATGAAGTTCACCTCATGGTCGGTGGGGCTGATACGCAACCATTGCGAGATATCAACCACTCCACTGGCTGTCAGCCCATCGGCCCCGACCAGTGCCCAATGGTCGAGTTTATCGGGTGTCTGCTCGGTGCGGAACAACAGCGACAGGGTCACGTCACGCTTGTGGTAGGTCATCTTGCATGAGGCCTCGGCATACCACATCTTGCTGTTATAGCTCAACATGGTGTTGCGTTGCAAGATGGTGTCGACCATAGCTAATTTGTTGACCAAGTTGGTGGTATCTAAGGCATCGTAGAGTCTGAGCAAATCCTGTCGTCGGCCCGATTGTGAGGCATCATTGAGCAGGTGATGCTCTTGACCATTGAACCGTGCCATAAACTCGTCGATGCTCTTGACACTGGCCTGGAACGACAAGTCGGCCGGCCTTTGCCCCAACGCTTGCACAGCCATCATCGCGACCATCATCAGCAATGTGAGCGCTCTCATTCTCATCATTTGGTGATGTTTTGAACTTTCATGTCGCCCAAATAAATCTGCCAAGTCATGCCGCCGCCCACATCGATGCGCTCAACATACACCTTCACACTCTTCCATGTGTTGTCGGAATAGTAGCCACCATCACGTTCGCCACGGAAGTATTGGCAGAAGTAGGCCATCGTCTCATATCGGTTTTCACCCACTCGACGCAAGTTGTCGACTCGCACAGCTCCCACCTGTTCAATGGTGACCCTCTTGTAGGGCAAGCCCTGCAGATTTTTTAGATACCTGGTCATCAGCACGGGCTTGTTGTATATGGGCCGGCCATGGCGATTCTTGCGCAAGGTGGCTGTCTGCATCTTCACGCCATTGTGCCAGGTGCCGTCCAACTTGTAGGCTCCACCCTGGCCGATAAAGAGTGCCAACGTGGTCTTGACGGCCTCGTTGCTGACCTCATAGTCCTTGCTGGCCACATATTGCAGTTGCTGCAAGAAGGCGTCAATCTTCTGCTTGACACGGTTGGTTATCTCTTCTTTTTCTTGTTCAGAAAGCCCAATATTATAGTTTTGTGCACTGGCCATGATGGGCAGTATGGCCGCAAACAACAATGTTACAATGATTTTTTTCATGACAATGGTTGATATCTAGTGGTTATTGTGTTATGTCACGCACCTCATGCACCTTGAGGTAGGTGCAATGATTGTTGCCGTCCACATTCTGTGCAATGACATTGATTTGTCTAATCTTCTTGTCAAAACAAAGCCTCCGCAAGAAGACACCCACATCTTCGGTGTCGACAATGGTTCGCGTGTCGCGACCGACAGTCTGTACCTTGACGGCCGAGTTGGCAAAGTAGGTCGATACAATACTGTCAATGCTGCGCAGGCGTTGGCCAATTTCGACATTGCGGTTGAGCAGCTGGCTCATGGCCGTTAGCATGTTTCCGTTGACCGTGCTATTGCCCACCACACTGGGCTGCACGGGGGTAGTGTTTGTTACGACAGTTGCTGTGGGTGCCTCAGTGGGCAATTGATAGATGGGTGTCTGGCCGCTGTCAAATTCATGCGTGATGTCGACCACACGCTTGAACACCTTGGCCCATGAAGGCTCAACCACACCCATGCCCACGTCTTCGATGGCCTGCCAGAACGAAACGGTGAAGAAGCCTCCCACCACATCGTTGCACTGTGACGTCTGTCCCACCTCGCTGCCTGTAGCGACAATCACACCATTCTGTTGGACGAAGAGCTTGGCCAGTTTTTCGGTGTCAATCTCCGACACATCGGTAGCGCCTCGCGACTGCACCTTGATAAACTTGGATGAAATCCAGTCGGCTTTGGAGTTACAACAGTCGGTGAGAATGAGTTTGAGGTGAGCCGGCAAGCTCGACACTCGTGTGATGACCTCGTGAAGTGGCACAAAGTTGCGCTCGTCCATATAGTTCATACACATCTGCGGCCACTGTGTCTTGTCGTTGTAGGACCGCCCGCCATGTCCCGTGTAGTAGAAGAAGACGATGTCATCGCGAGAGCATGAGGCCAGCTGATTGAGGGCTCTCTCCATGTTTGGCCGGTCACACTGGTTGCCATCCAACCTGACAGTGGGCATGCGGTCGAGGTCCAAGTTCATTGTCAGTGTAGCCACCTCGTTCTCAAAGTGGTCCAAGTCAATCTTACAGCTGGTTCCGATTTTCGCATCTTGGGTTGCACCCATAATCACGGTGTAGACCTTTCCTGTAGCACCGGCATTAGCCAGTGCGACAAGCGCCACCAGCAAGCTTATCAATGTCTTTTTCATCACTAGTCTTGTTTTAAGAGATTACTGAACAGTCGGTTGATAGCCGACTTTTCGGCATAGTTATAGTTAAACTGCTTCTTTCCGTCACTTATCAGAGTCCATGTGAAGTCAGAGGTTGAGACCAGCACACTGACCGAGCCCTTCTTGTTAGCAAACTCCATTTCAATCTGTGGCATATAGGGGCTGCGTACCTTGACCGTGTCCACGGCATAGTTGGCCGTGTCATTGACCAGCAGATACTGCACAAGCTTAATGTAGTCTTTGCTCAGCGTCCCTACCACGCGTTCGCGCACAAAGTGGGGTTCAACCTCCACCTCGTCCTTTTTGACAGTATCTCGCCCTGCCAACTGATAGAGTGTGACTTTGGTTGGATTAAAAATGGCTTCGGTAGCCATGTTTCCCAGCTGCGAGACCACAGCTTTCACGGGATGCATCACTTCCTGTCCCACGTTTTTCTGGACAACAGTCTTCTTGGCAGGCATAGCAGGGCGAGTAGTCTTTTTAGCGCCGGCATTGCAAGTGATGGCAAACGCTGTCACACACACCACTGCCAGCAAAATGAACAAATTCTTTTTCATACTGAGTATTTTATGGTTTGATGATCAATGGATAGGTCACACCCACTCTCGCTCGGTGCATGCCCGGCACATCATATTTGTCACGTTGCACACGTTTTGAGATGCCCGAAACTACGGCGTCGACACGCAACTGATGCTCGCCGGCAGGGAGGTCCGACAGGATGTAACTGAATGCAAACGGTGCTTCGTCTGACGACCCAATCTTGCGATTGGCAATAAAAAAGTCCACGCGCTCGACCTTGTAGTCGGTCACAGTCTCATGCTCGCCGTCCTCACCTTTTGAGATATAGGCATCAGATACCGTCACTGCTGTAACTTCGAGTTGCTGACCATTAGCTAGGTCGAGCGACTTGACTTGAGCCGTCACTTTAGCACCAAACAAAGTCGGCTCGTTGGAGCAACCGGCTAGAGACAAGCATACCACAGCAAGGAAAATATATAATCCAAATGCTTTCATTATCTTAATCTTATTAGATATAGTGATTAATCAGAGAATTCTTTTTTGCAAATGCCTACAAACCGAGCAAGCCATTGAGTGCGGCCGTGATTGACACGCTCCACTGCCTGTCACGAATATTGGCGTACGGATAGAAGAAGCCACCATTGGGCGACCAGTCGCGATTGAAGTACCTGTACTGTGGCAACTCCAGGTTCAAGAAAAAGTCGTGGTGATGATTGCGCACCCCAATGCCAAAGTTATAGACCAAGCCCGAGCCGAACTGTTCTTTGTCGGTTCCGTATGGAGTCTTGCAGCTGGTGAGAATGGTGTAAGTGGTTCCCAACTCGAGATAGGGGTTCCAAGCCTCAACATCGGTGTCGAACTGCGGCACGAAGTGAATGCCCAGACCGGGCTTGATGGCATTGGTTCTGTAGTAGGCATGCTCGTCGTCGTGCTGCAAGCGCAACCAATGGCGACGGTGCTCAAAATAGAAACGCCCATAGATGCCAAAGCATGAATTCAGTCCACCTGTCCAGCCCAGTTTGCCGCCAACACGCAACAGATGCAGGTTGTCTTTAATCTTAAACGACACTCCGACAGGCGAGAACAACTCATCACCATTTTCCTTTAATGGCGGTGTGTAAGCGGCCCATGTCGAGCATAAGAGGTCGGCGTATCCATGCTCATTCAGTTGCTTGTTGGCAAAGTATGTGCCCAAGTCGATAGCCTCGGCGAGCCACATCCAGTCGGTAGTTATTTCAATTTGTCGCAGAAATTGAGCACGGCCGAAGTAGTTCTTTTTGCCATAGGGGTTGTAGTTGATCGAATTGTCTGCAGGGCTGGCTGCGACAGACAGCGGGGCGTCAGACAACTGAAGCCTCATCGGCTCATCATTGACTGCCGGAGTCTGTTCATCTGCAGCCAGTTCTTGGCCGGTTGACTCCAGTGGCACCACATCGGCCAGTTGAGCCAGCGAGCACACCGGCCAACTGCAACACAGCAACAATGATAAAAGGAGTTTTTTGTGTAAAAGTATTGCCATAGGTTAATCATTTAATGAAAATTTTTGCAAAGTTAGATTAACCTTACCAAAATCACTAGTGGTCAGTGTAATCTATTGGTTGACATGCCAACCAATAGATTACACGTCTTTCTGATTTTCTGTTTTTTCAAACTCTTGCGAATACAAAGCGAAGAAATCAAAGTCTAAAATGCGACTGATTCGCATCAACTCGTGTGTTGATATGGAATAGTTGTTAAAAATCTTGTAGACGTTGTTGCGGCTGCACGACAATTGCTGAGCCAGCCAGACCACGGTGTGGCCTTGCTTGCGCAGTTGCTGTCTGATGATTGGACCAATCTGTATCATCTGTCCTATCGCCGGCTTCACTCCCCATGAGCACGACCATAGATAAAACTAAAGCGCGCGGGAGTCACCACTTGAAACTTGTCTAATCTGTCAGGCCTTAGCATACCCATGGGAATAGACAGCTACATGATGAATGCCCACGCACAGCCATATATCTACCTGGTCATATAGCACAGGACAACATACAACTCACGCAGACGACACAGCCGCAATCCTCCATTCCCATGTTCAAAGTTGCTAAGTTCGACAGACTGGAGCAATACGTACAGTTACGTCAGTTATTAAGAAAATGTAGCAAAGAGCGCTCTGCTCTTATCGACTACAAAATTACGCTAAAACCACAAACCTGCAAAATAAATAAAGTTAAAAACGAAAACCGCTTGCTGTCACTGACAGGAGAGCATAATCCGCCACTTGCATAATCGAGGATAAATCACTAATTTTGCAGCGACTTTTTAACATAACCAACCATAACTACCTTTTTTGGCCAAGCGTCAAACACAATAACTGATTCTTCAACAATTCAATAAGTCGCTGGCCAAAGAGGAGTTTTATTTAAAACTAAATGAGATGATGAGAAAACATCTACTTGTGATTGCTGGGCTGTGCCTGGCAACGGCTGCCATGGGGCAGAACACTCCCACAATCAGTTTGACAATCGTGCCCGACGGCACCGAGAAGACACTGCGATTCGTCACCAACGAGGCCGACCAGAAGCTGCTCATCGACTGGGGTGACGGCAACCTGGTCGAGACCGAGGTCATCCATCAGGGCATTGGCACAGCCACCGAAGACCAGCAGGCTGCAACGGCAGTTGTGGGCACACCGGTGGGCGAGGGACACATCAGTATCTATGGCAGCGGCATCAACTTCTTCCACTGCGCCAAGATGAGCGTGACACAACTCGACATTACTGAAGCCCCCGACATTACCTACCTCTACCTGAGCAACAATCCCGAGCTGACCGAGCTTGACCTATCGCGCAGCAGCAAACTGGAACGCATCATCATCAGCAAGACGGGACTGAAGGACGTCGACCTCTCGGCCTGCCCTGAGTTGAACGCCATCCAGGCACTGGGCGGCGAGGTCGAGACGGTGAACTTGAGCGGCTGCACCAAGCTTGAGTCGCTGACCCTGGCTCAATGCAAGCTGAGCGCTATTGACTTCAGCGACTGTGCGGCACTGACCACCATCAAGCTGCAACAGAACCAGATCAGCGAGTTGCAAGCCCCCTATTCGCTGCCCAGCGAGGCGACAGTCAACGTGAGCAAGAACTGCCTGAAGATGTCGCAACTGCCACCATTCTCGGTCAAGTCTTACACCTATGCTCCCCAAGCACCGATGCAGGTGGCCGAAACCTTTGAGGTAGGACAAACGCTGGATCTGTCGGCCGAGGACAACCTGCGAGGCGTCAAGATCACGACCAAGCCCACCACCTACACCCTGGTCGACGAGGCCGGCACAGAGCTGGCACTTGACACCGACTATAGCGTGAGTGGCGGCATCATCACCTTCCTGACCGAACAGCCCGAGCCCGTGCACCTGGTGCTGGCCACTGAGGCCTTCCCCAACTTCAAGGGCAACAACAAGATGGTGACCACCAGCTTTGTGGTCACGGGCAGCACAGTGGCTGTGAGCGACCTCGCGGTCGACGGCCGCACAGTTGTTGCCATCTATGACCTGATGGGACATCAGCGTCAAGCCATGACCCAGGGCATAAACATTGTGCGCTACAGCGACGGCACCACCAGCAAGGTGCTGCGTTGACGGCATGAAGGACAAAGACCACAAGGGGGCGGCATCGCTTGATGCCGCCCCCCTTGTTTGTGCTCTCGAGTTTAAGGCAGGGGCCTAGAACATGTCAGCCACACGGCGCACCGCGGCAAGGAAGGCCTGGACCTCGTCGAGGGTGTTGTAGACCGCCAGCGAGGCACGCACCATGCCGGTGACACCATAGCGGTCCATCAGTGGCTGGGCGCAGTGGTGCCCGGTGCGCACGGCGATACCCAGTTTGTCGAGCAACAGGCCCATGTCATAGCTGTTGATGTCCCGCACCAGGAACGACACGACTGCACCTTTGTCGGGCGCAGTGCCATAGATGCGCGTGCCGTCAATCTCTAACAGTCCGCGAGTCATGGCTTGCAACAACTCGTGCTCATGTGCGGCAATGTTGTCAAGTCCCAGTTCGTCGATGTAGTCGATGGCCTGTGCCAGCGCGGCGATGCCTACATAGTCGGGCGTGCCTGCCTCGAATTTGAACGGCAGCTCGGCAAACGTGGTCTTGTCGAACGACACATGACCTATCATCTCGCCTCCACCCTGATAGGGAGGCAGCTGCTCGAGCCACTGGCGCTTACCATAGAGCACCCCCACACCCGTTGGCCCATACATCTTGTGGCTTGACAAGGCATAGAAGTCACAGTCCAAATCCTGCATGTCCAG
>DEKO01000122.1:1016-5795 GCA_002353885.1 Porphyromonadaceae bacterium UBA2720 | reverse complement strand
GTGCCCAGCACGTTGCTCACATGTGCCAAGGCGACAAAGCGCGTGTTGTCGGTGAACAGATCCTCATAGGCCTCAAGGTCGAGCTGCCCGTCATCGCCGATGGGCACCACGCGGATGCGGATGCGCTTGCGACGGCCGATGAGTTGCCAGGGCACGATGTTGCTGTGGTGCTCCATGACGGTGAGGATGATCTCGTCGTCATGCTCGAGCATGTCGCCGATGGACGAGGCCACGAGGTTGATGCTCTCGGTGGTGCCGCGGGTGAAGATGACCTCCTGGATGCTGCGGGCATTGATGTGTCGACGCACCTTCTCGCGCGTGGCTTCGACCAGGTCGGTGGCCTCTTGCGACAGGGTGTGCACACCACGGTGCACATTGGCCTTGTGGCAATGATACATCTGGTCGATGGCATCGACCACACGGCTTGGCGCCAGCGATGTGGCGGCATTGTCCAGATAGATGAGCGGCCGCCCCTCGACCTTGCGATCAAGGATGGGATACTCGGCTCGGATTTTGTTGATGTCCAGCACTTTTAGACGATAGACTTTAGACGTTAGACGTTAGACTTTAGACTTTAGACGCTAGCTATAAGCTATTTAAAAAGCTTTTGGCTTTTTGCCCTTAGCCTTTTAAAAAGCTTTCAGCTTTTTCTTTAGCCAACTGCCAATAGCGGCCGAAGGCCAAACGGCGGGCCGACAGGCCCAAAAAGCGGCCGCATGCCAAACAGCGGGCCGCAGGCCCAAAAAGCGGCCGAAGGCCAAAAGGCGGGCCGCAGGCCCAAACAACCGTCCCCTCTTTAGGGGACTAGGGGGCTCCACCCTTCAGTATTTCACTCAAGTTATCGGCAGGCTGCGACGCATGCGCCACAGTTGGCCAGGGTGCCATTGAATCGCTTCTCGGTGAGATAACGCAGACGGTCGCGCAGCGTGTCAAGGCGCACAGCATCGATGACATCGGCCATGAATGCCTGCATCAGCAGATTGCGTGCCTCGTCGAGGCTGATGCCGCGGGTGCGCATATAGAAGAGCGCCTCATCGTCGAGCTGGCCGATGGTGGTGCCGTGCGAGCACTTGACATCGTCGGTGTAGATCTCGAGCTGCGGCTTGGTGTACATGCGCGCGGTGTCGCTGGCGCAGATGTTGCGGTTGCCTTGATAGGCCTCGACACGTGGGCAGTCGGGTTGCACCAGTATCTTGCCAGCAAAGGCTCCGATGGCCTGTTCCGAGAGGACATACTTGAACATCTCGTTGCTGTGGCATCGTGGGGCGCGATGGTCGATGTGGGTGTAGGTGTCGACGTGCTGCGTGCCGCTGGCGATGGTCATGCCCAGCAGCTGTGTCTCGGCGTGCTCGCCATCGACCACGACATGATAGTTGTTGCGCGAGGTGCCGTTGGTCAGTGTGATGCCATCGACCAGCACATTGCTTCGGCCCTGCTGGTGCACGTAGATGCTCGACACACGGTGAGTCATTGGCCCGCTCTCCTCCATGTCATAGTAGTCGAACGAGGCATCCTCTCCGGCAAAAATCTCGACCACTTGCGAGCTGAGGCAATCGACCTCGGTGCTCTGTGTGTGGTCGCACACCAGCATGCGGGCATGTGCGTTACGGCCCAGGATCACCAGCACACGGCGCACCACCATCATCGGTCGGGTATAGTTGAGAATGTTGACCAGCTGGATGGTGCGGTCGGCAGAGAATCCGTCAGGCACATACACCAAGATTCCGTCCTGGGCAAGCAAGGTGTTCAGTGCCACTGCAGGGTCATCGAGCGATGCCAACTGACCACAACGCTCTAGCAGCTCGGGGTGATTGACAGCAGCCTGCGCCAGCGACTCGACCACAACCCCACCCTCCAGCTTGCGGGCGGTGCCACTGGGGTGGAAGATGTCGTTGTAGGTATAGTACATGCAAGTGCTCATGTTGGGCACATCGCAATGAAAGACCGTCGCCGGGTCGATGTCAAAGTCCAGCCGGGCGATGTTCACCCCATAGTCAGGCGCAAACATCGCATTGAGGTCGGTGGCCTCATAGTCCTCCTGTCCCTTGCGCGGCAGCATTGCACCTTCCAGTGCTTGCCTGGCATGGCGCCTCAGGTCGTTGAGCACTTGCGGGGCATGCGCCTCGATGGTTTTAAGATGCTGGTCGTGCAGTTCAATATATTGCGTTAATGAATTCATATGAGAATGGTGAGTTAAAACTTTTGGCCTCTGGCTTATGGCTTATTCAAGTTTCTAAAAGCAGTAAGGAAATAGAACCCGGTAGATAAGTTTATAGTTTAAAGCCGTTAATGGTGAGAGTAACGGCATTACTTCCCTACTACTTTACTACCCAAAGGACCTTAACTACTAACTATTCATTTCTTTAATCCAGTCATAGCCTTTCTCCTCGAGTTCGAGAGCCAACTCAGGACCGGCGCTCATGACGATGCGGCCCTTGTAGAGAATGTGGACAAAATCGGGCTTGATGTAGTCGAGCAGGCGCTGATAATGGGTGATGACGATGGTGGCATTTTCCTTGCTCTTGAGTTGGTTGACACCACTGGCCACAATGCGCAGTGCATCGATGTCGAGGCCACTGTCGGTCTCGTCAAGGATGCTCAACCGAGGCTCAAGCATCGCCATCTGGAAGATTTCGTTGCGCTTCTTCTCGCCACCGCTGAAACCCTCGTTGACGGCGCGGCTGGCCAACTTGTTGTCAAGCTGCACCACGGCGCGCTTCTCACGCATGAGTTTGAGGAAGTCGCTGGCGCTCAATGGGTCCTGACCATGATAGCGACGCTTCTCGTTGACAGCGGCACGCATGAAGTTGACCATCGACACGCCTGGAATCTCGACGGGGTACTGAAAACTGAGAAACAAGCCCTCGTGGGCACGGTCCTCGGGCGACAGGGCCAGCAGATCCTTGCCATAGAACTCCACCTCGCCGCCAGTGACTGTGAAGGCGGGATGGCCCGTGAGCACCGAACTAAGTGTGCTCTTGCCACTGCCATTAGGGCCCATGATGGCATGCACTTCACCTGGACGCACCGTCAGGTTCACGCCCTTCAATATCTCCTTGCCTTCGACCGAGGCATGTAAATCTTTGATTTTAAGCATAATGTTTATATTTCCTAGATGCTCTAGAAATTCTAGCCATCTAGATGGTTTTCTTATTATCCGATGCTGCCTTCGAGCGAGACACTGAGCAGTTTTTGAGCCTCGACGGCAAACTCCATGGGCAGTTTAGCCATCACTTCCTTGGCATAGCCGTTGACAATCAAGCCCACGGCATCCTCAGTGCTGATGCCACGCTGGTTGCAATAGAAGATCTGGTCCTCGTTGATCTTGCTGGTGGTGGCCTCATGCTCGACCACGCTCGAGTCGTTACCCACCTCGATGACCGGGAACGTGTGTGCTCCACTGGTGTCGCTCAGCAGCAGCGAGTCGCACTGGGTGTAGTTGCGGCAGCCGGTGGCCTTGGGTGCGACACGCACCAAGCCGCGATAGCTATTCTCGCTGTGGCCTGCGCTGATGCCCTTGCTCACAATGGTGCTGCGGCTGTTCTTGCCCAGGTGGATCATCTTGGTGCCGGTGTCGGCCATCTGATAGTTGCGCGTCAGCGCCACGCTATAGAACTCGCCCACCGAACCCTCTCCCTTGAGGATGCAGCTAGGATACTTCCAAGTGATGGCACTGCCGGTCTCAACCTGGGTCCACGAGAGTTTGCTGTGGTCGCCACGGCACAGGCCACGCTTGGTCACTAGGTTGTAGATGCCACCACGACCATCCTTATCGCCGGGATACCAGTTCTGCACCGTGCTGTACTTAACCTCGGCACGATCCTCGACGATGATCTCGACGATGGCTGCATGCAACTGGTTCTCGTCGCGCATGGGCGCGGTGCAACCCTCCAGATAGGACACATAGGCATCGTCGTCGGCCACGATGAGTGTACGCTCAAACTGGCCGGTCTGAGCGGCGTTGATGCGGAAGTAGCTCGACAGCTCCATCGGGCAACGCACACCCTTGGGAATGTAGACAAACGACCCGTCGCTGAACACGGCACTGTTCAGGGCGGCATAGAAGTTGTCGGTATAGGGCACCACCGTGCCCAGATAACGACGCACCAGGTCGGGATAGTCACGCACGGCCTCGCTGATCGAGCAGAAGATGATGCCCAGTTCGGCCAAGCGCTCACTGTAGGTGGTGCGCACGCTCACACTGTCGACAATAGCGTCGACCGCCATGCCACTCAGAGCCATGCGCTCCTCCAGAGGGATACCCAACTTGTCGAAGGTGCGTTGCAGCTCGGGGTCAATCTCGCCCGGCTTCTCGGTCTTCTGCTTGGGTGCGGCATAGTAGCTGATGTCCTGATAGTCTATCTCGGGCAGATTGACGTGGCCCCATGTGGGCTGCTTCAGCGTCTGCCAGTGGGCAAAAGCCTTCAGACGAAACTCTAGCAGCCAGTCGGGCTCATGCTTCAGTGCCGAGATTTGGCGCACGATATCCTCGTTCAGTCCCTTAGGGATGACCGCAGTCTCGATATCGGTGACAAAGCCGTACTTATACTCCTCGTTGGCGGCTTCGTGGATAAACTCGTTGGGTTGTTGGTTCTTCTTATTTTTATCTTTCTCGTTCATTGTAAGTCAACGGTTTCAAAAGAAACTGCAAAGGTACGACTTTTTACTTAACAATTAAGAATTAAAAGTGCAAAAGTGCAAATAAAAGACGAGAGAGACATAAAGTCATATCGTTGTTAGTTCTTAGTTGTTAGCTTTTTGCCTTTAGCCAAATGCCAA
>DEKO01000122.1:0-972 GCA_002353885.1 Porphyromonadaceae bacterium UBA2720 | reverse complement strand
CCGACAGGCCCAAAAAGCGGCCGGAGGCCAAACAGCAGTTCCGCCTTTAGTGGGTTAGGGGGACAAGTTGCTGCCGGTAGAGCAGCAGCGAGTCGCTGGGCATGTGGTCGGCACCGAGGATGCGTGGCATGAGGTCGAGCGCAAACTCATATGGGCGGTTGCCCAGCGCATGACGAGTGCCGAAGGTTGACGCGTCGGGGTTGTAGGCGTAGAGCAGGTTGAGCACAATACTCACCACCATCAGATACTTGAACATGAACAACGCCGCACCACCCACACGGTCAACGCATCCCAGATTGGCAGCTTTGATGACCTTGCGTGTCAAGTAACTCACCACACGCAACGTGAGCGTGAACAGCAAGAAGAACAGCGACAGCGACACCGCCTTGACCGTGATGCTGGCCAGCGGCCAGTTGGCTGCTTCGGGGTTGAGAGCCAGGAAGACGCGTGTGATCTCGTCGCCGAAGAACAGACACACGACGATGCCCACAACCCAACTCACCAGCGAGGCCATCTGCCTCACCAGCCCCTTGCGCCACCCAATGACGAGCGACCCAAGCAAAATCAACAGCAGTATCGAGTCAATCAGTGTCATGTCGGTCAAACCACACGGCAAAGGTAACACCTTTTTTTCAATGCGCAATGAATAATGCATCATGCAAGATTGCAGCCTGGTCGCGCAAAAACACACTGAACACACTGAACTCACAGAACTTTTTTATTCTTTTCTGTGCCCTCAGTGCATTCAGTGTTTTCTCAGTCTGGCAACAAATTGCTGAAAAAAACACTTTTTTTTTGTGATGTGGCCGAAAAGCCGTAAATTTGCACCCATTCAACGTTAGCCTTTTGGGCCGTTAGTCCACTATTTAGCCTGTGGCCGCTGTTTGGGCCCACGGCTCGCCATTGGCTGTTGGCTAAGCCAACGTCTAAAGTCTATCTAAAAACTAAGTATCGTAGCTCAGGACATCGTTT
>DEKO01000021.1:12628-19551 GCA_002353885.1 Porphyromonadaceae bacterium UBA2720 | reverse complement strand
AGATGAGCATGTTGCGGGCGGTTGCGCCCAACAGTGGGTTGAGGTCCGCTCCGTCGCGGGTTGTGAGACGGTGCCAGGTGATGGTGTGTAGCACTAGATAGACCACCGGGGCGATGAGTGTCCACACCGACACGTTGCTAGTCAGTGCGGCCAGCAGCCACAGCGGTGTGAGCAGGCCCATGGCCACATAGCCGTTGATGAGATAGGCCGCCGCAGCGGGCTTGCGGCCGAAGATGACTACCGATGTGCGCTTGCCGGCCTCACGGTCGTCGTCGACATCACGGTAGTTGTTGACCAGCAGCACGTTCACTCCCAGGAATCCTGTGGTCATCGATGCCAGGATGACCAGCGGCTCGATGCGCAATGCCTGTACATAATAGGTGAGCGTGACGGGTATGATGCCGAAGAAGAGGAATACCGCCAGTTCGCCCAGTCCATGGTAGCTGAGTGGATAGGGGCCAGTGCTGTAGGCCAGCGCTCCCAATGCGATAAAGATGCCCACGGGCAAGAGCCACCATCCGCCATAGGGGATGAGGCAACATCCCACCACTCCGGCAGCAGCCAGTGTGGCAAAGGTGACGATGAGCAGTGTGCGCGGACTGATGTCTCCCTCGGTGACACCTCGGCGTGGTCCCACGCGCCCCACCTTGTCGGCACCGTGCTTGAAGTCATAGTACTCGTTGGCAAAGTTTGACGCCACCTGTGCCAGCAGTGCAAAGAGCAGGCACAGCAGTGCGGGCAGCCATGCGAAGCGATGGCTCCAGCATGCCAGTGCTGTGGCGATGACCACGCCCGAGAGCGACACGGGCAGCGTGCGCAGCCGCATGCATTCAATCCAGATCTTGATCTTGTCCATCACTTGCGGGGATTCTGTGGCAGCGGCTGTGCGTAGGAGCGGTTCATGAAGTAGTAGAGGTTGAACAGTCCGTGGTCATAGCCCATGGCGATGGCTGGACCGGCCTCGCTGGTGAAGATGCCATTGCCCTCGAGTACAAATCCTCTGGTTCCCAGTGCGCCCTGGGTCTTGCGCACGATGGTGGGCTCGGTGTCTACACCTGTGTGTGTGAGGTTGAGTGCGATGAGCACGCCCATGACCTTAGCATCCAGGTTGAACGTCGGTGCTGCTCCCTGGGTAGGTACCGATGCCACCTCGTTGTTGAATATATATTGGATGATGAACGGTCCTTGCTGGATGTTGATGAAGTTTGCTCCGACATAGGGTGTGGGGTCGGTGTCGAGCAGGCTGTTCATGTCCATGAGCGTTGTGCCGGGACGTGCTCCACAGCAGTAATCCGGCCCAAAAAGCATCATCATCGATGCCACAGCCAGGTCGGTGTCGATAAATCCTCGTGCTGCGGGTGCTCCATCCAGTCCGCCATGAACATGGACAAACTTGACGTCGCCCACGGCCTTTCCGTTCTG
Organism: Porphyromonadaceae bacterium UBA2720; assembly: GCA_002353885.1. Taxonomy (GTDB): domain Bacteria; phylum Bacteroidota; class Bacteroidia; order Bacteroidales; family Muribaculaceae; genus Sodaliphilus. The sequence goes on along the minus strand of DEKO01000021.1, from coordinate 18,129 downwards.
GTCGACGAGGTGGCAGATGGTGTCGTTGATGGCGATGTAGCGTTCGGCGCTGAGGTCGACAAGGCGGTCGAACTGCGGCTTGATGAGCACGTTGTTCTTGCTGTCGACCAGTCCCACCTTGTTGTTCTTGGCGACGATAAACAGGTTGGCTGCCGTGCGTGTGTAGTCGTCATATCTTGCGCTGTCGACTGCGCTGTGGTTATCGTTGGGGTTGGGCACCTCCTTGCCGTTGATGTCGAGACACACGATGGTGTCGCCCTTGACCACAGGCAGCACGCCCGAGACGAAGTAGGGCTGAATGAGCTGGTACTGTGCCGACGATGCATTGAACAGTTCCTTTCCGGTCTTGTCGATGACCGTGAATGTGACGGCGCTGTCGTTGGCCTGGTTGTTGTCCACCACGATGGCCTGGTCACTGTTGAGGAACTCATGGGCTTGAGCATATCGTGCAGCGATGACCGTGTCGCCCTGCTCGTTGATATATCCCCATTGTCCCTGGTCGTTCTGGTATGCCGCCATGCCCCGGGTGAACATGGTGCACTGTGCCACCTCCTTGGGCAGTGTGGCCACCGTTTCGCCTTTTTGGTTGATGACCTCGAGCGGCCCTCCACGTCGGCTGGCGATTGCCAATCCGTTGGCTCCGAACGATGTGGCGCTGCCATAGTGTGCGTTATTGATGGGCTTCTTGGGGTTGCTGATGTTGTAGTAGTCAAACGTGCCGTCATCATTCATGACATAGTACATGCCGTCGACCACTGCGCTGGGTGTGATGTCGTAGGCATCCTTGACCACGAGCTTGCCCGTGTTGACGTCGATGATACTCCACTTCTGCGAACCCACCAGTTGTATGGGCAGGTAGTCGGTCTGATAGGGATAGTTGCTCTCTTGCTTGCAGCCCGTCATCAGGACAGCCACGCAGCACAATGCTGTTATCGCTTGTAATGTCTTCATTGCAGTTGTCATAGTTATGAAACTGCAAAGGTACAATTTTTTTTAGACTTTAGACGCTAGACGTTAGATTTTAGCCTTTTAAAAAGCTTTCCGCTTTTTGCCTTTTGCTATTTAAAAGCCTTTGGCTTTTGCTTTTAGAGGGCAGCCAAATCTCGTGCCAACGCGCGCAGAGCCGAGGTTACTCGAGCTATGCCGAGTGCAGCCGAGATTATCCAAACAGCCAAAAGAGGGCAAACCGCATGTGTGGCTTGCCCTCTATTGTGTTGTGCAATGATTGTTACTTGATGACCTTGTGTGCCGTGCCATCGCTCATGCGGACGATGTTGACACCGCTGAAGGGTGTGTCGCTCTGCTGGCCGGCCAGGTTATAGTAGGCCACAGGTGTGGCCTGTGTGGTGTTGATGTCGCTGACACCGGTAGCTGTAGCCTGCTCGTAGGTTACGACAAAGTTGTCGATGAGCAAGACGTATGTCTTCTGTGTTCCGGTGATTTGTCCGGCACCGATAGTCGAGACGGTGAGCAGTGGTGTCTCTCCAGTCCAGTTGCAGTATTCGGCATAGCGATTGCCCTCCTGCCAGTACTCGTCCTCAAATGTTCCGCTGTCGAATGCAATCTTGTCGACCTGCGCCGGTGTGGTGTATTTGAACCTGACTGCAGTAATAGTGTACCCATCTTCAACGCCAATGCTGAATGACTGAATGCCATTGGCTGCTGTCGAGAGCATGTGCAGGTACTGGTCGCCCTCGTCATCGTTGGTGATGCGTATGGCCTGAGTGAGTGGTGTGACAGTGACTCCGTCGACAGTGACAGGTGTGTTGAAGCTCACATAAGAGTCGCTGCCCGGTGCAGTCAGTCCCATGGCCTGCACGCCAGCGCGTGTTGTGAAGTCGAATGTCACATCGTTAGCCCATGCCTGTGTGGCGATGAGGGCGACAAGTGCGAGAGATAAAAAATGTTTCATAGGTCAAAAGTGGTGTTAATCTGACGATGTGTTGTGTTGAGCGCCGGTCACAACCATCGTCCAGCAAGTTTAGAGGTGTTGTAATAAGCAAATGCGCTCGTTTTGCTTATATTTCTCCACAAAATTAGCTATTATCTTCATATAATGACATAAAATTCAACGATGTGGCGTAATTTTATAGTAAAAAACACTTTGGTTATCAAAAATGGTAGTTGTTTATTAATCAGGCGTTTGTTTTTAGTGCTGGAAAATCTGCAGTTGGTTGAAAATTTGGTTTAATGGCTTGTGATTGTTGTGTTAGTTGTCTACTTTTGTAGCTAATAAAATTCAAACGATTGATTAAGATGAATAGATTACTGACATTGATAGTCCTGCTCGTCACGACGGCACATGCCTGGTCTGCGGGCGAGTATGCTCATGGGTTTGCGGGTGGTACCGGCACGGAAGCCGACCCTTACCAGATAGCGACGCTGACGCACTTGTCGAACCTGGCTTTCTGGTCGCAACAGTCGACTGACTTTGGTGGCACCTATTTTGTGATGACTGCTGATATTTCGTTCAGTGGCTTTGACTCTTATAACATGGTTTGGGGCATCGGTTTCGGCAATCGCCAGTTCAATGGCTCGTTTGACGGTCAGGGGCACAAACTGATGGATGTGACCACGGCATCGCCAATGTTTATCTATGTGGGTCAGCATGGTGTGGTCAAGAATCTGACCATCGACGGTGTGACTGCCAAGGGCGGTGCGATGCTCATCTATGAGACCGGTCCTTTGGCCGACCATGTGGCTGGCCTTGTCGAGAACTGCCATGTGACGGGCATCAGTCATGATTATGCAAGTACGGGTCAGACCAACTATGCAAGCGGCATGGTGGGTTACCTGACCCAGACAGGCGTGGTGCGCGATTGCAGCACGTCAGGCTCGGCCACGGTTGCTTGCGGCTATGGCGGCATTGTAGGCAAGAACTATAGTGGTCTGGTTACAGGTTGTCGCAGCGACATGGTCATCACCATAGTTCGCGGCTCGATTGCCGTTGGCGGCATCGGCGGTCTGGCGCAGAGCTATAATAATGGGGCAACCCCAAACTTTGAGAACTGCGAGTTTGTAGGCCAGATCAAGCAGAGGCAACTGTATGACGGCAACAAGGTGGGTGGCATCTGTGGTGACGGCACGGTTGTGAACATAACGCGTTGTGTCAACCGCGGCACACTGATTTCGACAGGCTTCAGCGGTGGCATAGCAGGTGTCACCAGCGGTAGCTCGCGTTTGAGTGAGTGCTACAACATGGGTTTGTTACAAGATTATTTTATGTCTCAAGGGCAGCGCACGGCGAGCTATGGCATGAGCGACTATGTAGCTGGCATTGCCGGCCAAATTAGCGGTGGCACCATCGAGCGCTGCTTCAATGGTGGGACGCTGCAGTCGGTGCGTGGCGCCGGAGGACTCATCGGTTCGGTCGGTTCGGGATTGGGGGCCGAGTGCCTCATCACCGACTGCTATAATGCCGGTCTGATCGACGCGCCCAATGTGTGGAAGACCGGCAACACCACCATCCAGAAGGCTGGTGGCCTGGTGGCCGAGTTTGCCAACGTCTATGACCTCACCATCACCCACTGCCTGAGCCTGGGCACACTGGCCAATGCCGTGGCCGCCCGTGGCAGCGACTGCGAGTATCTGGGCTATGACCTGTCGCCTGCCGACATCGTGCTTGAGGGCAACTACTATGACAACCAGGTTGTGGGCAACACCTCGCAGCAAGGCGGGCTGAGCACTGCGCAACTCACCAGCGGCGAGACTCTCGACGGCCTGGACCCCGAGGTATGGCTGTTTGAGGCGGGCTTCTATCCTCGCCTGCGCTGCCACGCCGATGCACCGGCGTCGCAATTGTGCGCCGTTCCCTACTTCCTGGCTGCGAGCGACACACACACCAAGGTCAAGAACGACTTTACGGTGAGCGACGGCCATGGCGTGAGCTGGGTGCTGAGCCAGTGTGCACAGGCCACCCTGGATGGCACCACGGTGCACGTCACCTGTGGCGACCAGAGTCAGGTGGTGACATTGGCGTCGAACTTGGAGGGCATGACTCACGAGAGCCAGATAACGGTCTATCCCACCCTGTTTGCGGGCAGTGGCACGGCCGATGACCCATACGTGATAGAAGACTATGCCGACATGGTGCGTCTGAGCGAGGCGACCAACGCTGGCGGTCTCACCTTTGACGGCGACTGCTTGCAGCTGGCTTGTGACATTGACATGCAGGGGCACACCGACTTCGGGCTGATGAGCTTGACCGAGGCGACCCCCTTCCTGGGCACCCTCGATGGCAATGGCCATGCGCTGAGGGGCTTCAGCATGCGCAACGACCTGACGCAGACCCAGAATGCCGGCTTGTTTGGCTATGTGGGTGAGCGTGGTGTGATCAAGAATTTGGTCATTGCCGAGGATGCTGACCTGGGGCTGTATCTGGGTGGTGGCACCATCGCAGCGATGTTGCAGGGCACCATCGAGCATGTGCTTGTGCTGCCGCGCACCATCCACAGTGCCGCCGGTGCGGGCAACTTTGGCGGCATCGTGTGCTCCATCGAGCCCAGTGGCCGTGTCATTGACTGCTATGTGGGGTCGGACATCTCGCTCTCCGGTGCGGCAAACTATGTGGCCGGCATCGCCCGCTATAACTATGGTGTGGTTGACGGATGCCAGTTTGCGGGCAACATTGGCGGCGAGGCGGCCAGTTACGTTGGCGGCCTGGTGGTTGAGCACTATGGCAGCATCAACGACTGTCTGTCGTCGGGCTTTGTCACCGGCAACGCCTATGTGGGTGGAGTGACATCGCGCTGCCTCAACCTGGGCATGACCGAGCCGTCGATCACCAACACTCTGTCAACGGGACAGGTGACTTATAGCACCCAGGTCGACTATGCCGGAGCCGTGACGGGCCAGATCAGCGGCACCTGCGACCATGTGTGGTATGACCGTCAGATTGGCTTGCTTGACAATGTGCGTGTGACCGGCATCTCGGGCAAACTCACGCGCGAGATCATCACTGGGTGGAACGGCGGGAGCAAATGGACGGCCGATGGGGTGACCTATCCACGCCTGGCTCTGTTTGCCGACCAGCCCCTGTCGGTATTTTATAGTTTCCCTGTCACCTTTGCCGACGGCGAGAACCGTGGCGACCTCATCACCAGTGCCACAGTCTATGTCGCCCCCGGGCTGACATCGACGCTCGACGGCGGCGACGACTTCGACTTGCGTTCGGGCACACTCACAGCCCGTGCGCGCTCGTCCTACAGCGACGACATCCTTGTCCAGACCTACGATGGCTTTACCCGTCGCTTGGTCGTCGGGTCCTACGGGCAGTTGTTGGCGCAAGGCGACGGCACCGCCGCCAGTCCCTGGGTCATCGGCAGCGAGGCCGACCTGGCCAAGCTGGTCGCCGAGAGCAACACGGGCTTGACGAGCAAGCACTTTGTGGGCAAGCACTTCTGCCTGGGCGGCGACATCACCCTGAGTGCCGACATCGCGGGCATCTCGTGCGCGCTCACCGGTGGCAATGCGGTCAACAATCCGCGATGGTTCCGCGGCAC
>DEKO01000021.1:0-12508 GCA_002353885.1 Porphyromonadaceae bacterium UBA2720 | reverse complement strand
CAGTGGTAGCGTCCAGGGTGTCAGATTTGTGGGCAGTGTTGTTGGCAAGTGCTTGGGCACAGTGAGCGGCATTGTCAATCATGCCCAGGTCACCGCCACCACAGGTGGCGCCAATGTCGGTTCGGGCGGTGTGGTCGGCTATGTGGGCCCCAGTGGCGTGGTGAGCCACCTGACCAACTATGGCACGGTGACCAACACCCAGGCCAGCGGCATCTGCTACACAGGTGGTGTGCTGGGTGTCGTTGTGGGCGACGGCACCCGCACGTTTGAGCGGTTGGCGGGCTACGGCCGGGTCAGCGGCCCCATGGGCGTGGCCGGTGTGGTGGCCAACAGCCGCCTGGTGAGTTATGACGATGTGGTGAACTATGGCGATGTTGTGGGCACAGCTGGCACGAGCAACCTCAATGGTGGCTGTTTTGGCGACATGGTGAGCACGCCCCGCATCAGCAATGCCCGCAACTATGGCACCGTCAGCGGCAGCACAGGCGTGGGCGGTGTGATTGCACGTTACGTCACCGGTCCGGGCCAGGTGCACTGTGCCCTGGAGGTCACCGGCTGCCTCAATGCCGGCGACATCACAGGCCGCACCAGCAACGTGGGCGGCATCGTGGGCATGAGCGACACCACCCGCATCCATGTCGTGGACTGTGCCAATGTGGGCCGCATCGCCTGCACGGCGGCAAGCCTGGCCAGCGGCACCCCCGGTGCCGGCGGCATTGTGGGCGGTGGCTCGCCCATCATCCAGGGCTGTTACAACGCCGGAGTGGTGAGTGGCGTCAATTGCATCGGCGGCCTGCTGGGCCGTCCGGCGAACAACGACGCGCAGGTCGACATCATCAGTTCGCTCAACGTGGGCTGGCTCGAAGGTTATGCTCCAGGCAGCGCCAACGTCGGTGCCATTGCCGGCTATCGGTCCTCGGCCTCGCATTACAGCGATGTGCTCTACGACAGTCAGATGTGTGAGACAGCCGCAGTGGCTGGCGTCGATGTCGATGGCACACAAGGCATGGGCACAATTGAGCTAGTGAGCGACCAGGGTCGTTATCCCGTGCCCGGGCAGTTGGCACAAGACAGTGCCCTGGCTGTGGCGTCTATGCCCGTGTTTCTGGCCCATGGCGATGTGCGTTGGCAGGTGACACAGCCCTTTGACCTCGGTGCTGCGACAGGATTTGCATGGAGCGGCGACTCGGTGTTTGTCATCGTGGGGTCGCATGTGTCCATCATGCCCGCCACCCATGGCGACTATGCCGTGACGGTGACCAACGGCAGCCACAGCCGCCGTGTGCCCCTGACCGTCGAGTTTGCTGCGCTGCGTGGCGACGTCGACGGTGACGGCCAGGTCGATGTGGCCGATGTCAACATCTTGATCAACATCATGCTCGGTCGTGACAGTGCCGACAACTACGATGGCCGTGCCTACGTCACCCAGGGCGATGCCATCGTCGACGTGGCCGACATCAACGCAGTCATCAACATCATGCTCGGCAAGTGACTTTTTAAGCTATAATCCTTAAGCTAAAGGCAATAGGCTATTTGCCTTTTGCTTTTATCCAACAGCCAAATCTCGTGCCAAAGCGACCAAGGCCTGGCGGTTGTAGGGGAGCCCGCCCAGGCAAGCGCAGCGCAGCAACTAGTACTTACTATGTTACTTCGGTACTACTAAAAAATGGGACTGCACAGGGTTGTGCGGTCCCATTTTTGCTTATAGCTTTTTGGTTAGCCCTTGAGGGCTTGCATGATTTTGGCTTCGAGCTCGTCGGCGAGCTCGGGGTTGTCGAGCACCATCTGCTTGGCTGCGTCGCGTCCCTGGCCCAGCTTGGCACCGTCGTAGCTGAACCACGATCCGCTCTTCTTGATGATGCCCAGGTCGACGCCGAGGTCGATGATCTCGCCCTCCTTGCAGATGCCTCGGCCAAACATGATGTCGAACTCAGCCTTGCGGAATGGTGGTGCCACCTTGTTCTTGACGACCTTGACGCGGGTGAGGTTGCCCAGCACCTGGTCACCGTCCTTGAGCTGACCGAGCCGGCGAATGTCGAGTCGTACCGACGAGTAGAACTTGAGCGCATTGCCACCGGTTGTGGTCTCGGGGTTGCCGAACATGACACCGATTTTCTCACGCAGCTGGTTGATGAAGATGCAACAGGTGTTGGTCTTGCTGACAGTGGCAGTGAGTTTGCGCAGTGCCTGCGACATGAGTCTAGCCTGGAGTCCCACCTTGTTGTCGCCCATGTCACCCTCGATTTCGGCCTTTGGTGTGAGTGCTGCTACTGAGTCGATGACGATGACATCGATGGCCGAGCTGCGGATTAGCTGGTCGGCAATCTCAAGTGCTTGCTCGCCGTTGTCGGGTTGTGAGATCCACAGGTTGTTGACGTCGACACCCAATGACTCGGCGTAGAAGCGGTCGAATGCGTGCTCTGCATCGATGATGGCGGCGATGCCTCCCATCTTCTGTGCTTCGGCAATGGCATGTATGGCCAGTGTTGTCTTACCGCTGGACTCGGGACCATAGATTTCGATGATGCGTCCGCGGGGATATCCTCCCACGCCCAGGGCATAGTTGAGCCCGATTGACCCTGTGGGGATAACGTCGATGTTCTCGATGTTCTCGTCGCCCATCTTCATGATGGAGCCGCGTCCGAAGGTCTTGTCGATCTTGTCCATGGCCACTTGCAGTGCTTTGAGTTTCTCGGGGCTGACTGCTGGCCTTTGCGGCTGTGCGGGCTGTGCCTCGTTGTTCATGATTTCTTCTTCCATATTTTTGTTTATTTAGACGTTAGTTTTTTAGTAGTAAAGAAGTAGGGTAGTAAAGTAGTAGGGCCGTTACATGATGGTGGCTGTAGGGACGTCACCCCTGTGCCCTTCTCACCCCTCACCCTTCTTTGACGATGCAAAGTTGGGCAGTATGAGTGCCACTGGGTGGCACATTGGTGTTAAATTTCTTCAAACTCGGCATCAATGACTTGTTCTTCGACAGTGAATGTCTCTTCGGCGACCGTCTCTCGTGGTCCCTGCAACTCGACGTAGTCGGCGTCTTCGGCATTGTCGTCGATGTGGCTCGCGCGCTCCTGTGCTCGTTGTTGGGCTTGTTGCTGTCGAGCGGCGTGGTCGTAGGCTTCGCCCATTCGTTCCTCGAACTTGCGTCGTTGGCGTCGCACCCACCATGCCAGCAGCCATGGCAGTGACTTGTATAGTAAGAAAAAGACGAGCAGTGTGATGAGCAGTGCGGTCATGGCTGTTGGTCGTGTTCAGTTTTGTGTGACAATGTGTTGTTGATGATGGCCAGGATGATATAGAGTGCGATGGTAGCGGCGAGGCCCGGCAGCCCGAGCAGTATCGTGAGCACCACTGCAGCAATGATGAGGATGTATTGTGGCCAGTTTTCACGCGGTGCCAACGAATGCAGTTTGAGCGAGAACATAGGCAGGTTGGCGACCATGAGCCACGACATCATGACGATGAGTGCCACGATGATCCACTGGTTGATGTCGTGGTGTGTGGCATAGAAGTCGGTCATTCCCATCCAGAAGATGGCATTGGCGGGTATGGGCAGTCCGATGAACGATGTTGTCTGCCTGGTGTCGACGTTGAATCTTGCTAGCCTGAGGGCGCCGAACACAGGCAGCAGTACGGCTGCGTAGCACAGCGGGCTGTCGGGTTGTGCTGCGCGCATGACATTGAGTATCATCATGGCTGGTGCCAATCCGAAGCTGACCAGGTCGCTGAGCGAATCCAGTTCTTTGCCGATGCCGCTGACAGCATGCAGCAGTCGTGCACTGAGTCCGTCGAGGAAGTCGGCCAGTGCTGCCATTGCGATGAGCAGTGCCGCCAACTGGTATCCACTGAGCCCCCAGAGCGTGTCGTTCACGCCATGGAATGCTGCTATGATGGCCAGTGTGCCACACAGGCAGTTGAGGCTTGTGATGGCATTGGGAATGTTGTTCTTGATCATTTAATTTTCAAAGTAGCTTCTTGTCAGTAGTTAAAGGAGTTAAGTAGTTAAATGTAGTCAAGACGAATGCAAAGAGCTGGCCGTCCCTACAATCGCCTGGCCATTCACGCGGCAACGCCGCGTCCCTACATTGTGCATTGTGAATTAAGAATTAAGAATTGTGCATTGTGTTATCGTTTGAGTCGTGCCACCAGTGTTTCTCCGCCCCATGTCTTGTCGTGGAGCTTGACCTTGATGTCGGTGTCTAAGGGCAAAAAGATGTCGACGCGCGAGCCGAACTTGATGAATCCGATGAAGTCGCTGATGTCGACCTGCTCGTCTTGTTCGACGTAGGTGACGATGCGTCGTGCAATGGCTCCCGCTATTTGGCGGATGAGTATTTCGTCGCCGCCGCGGGTCTTGATGACGATGGTCGATCGCTCGTTGTCGCTGCTGGACTTGGGCAAGTTGGCGGCCAAGAATCGTCCGCTGTGGTGCTTGACATACTGTACGTTGCCAGCGACGGGCACCCAGTTGGCATGTACGTTGAACACGGTCATGAACACTGACAGCTGTATGCAGTTTCGGTGCAGATACTCGTCCTCATAGACCTCCTCGAGTGCAACAACCGTACCGTCGACGCTCGAGACAACGGCTGTTCCGTCGGTGTTGTCGCCCTTGAAGTGGCGCCGCGGCAGTCGGAAGAAGTTGAGCACTAATGCAAAGAGGACAACCGAGATGACAATGAATGTGATGGGTATGGGTTTGAGGTCAATGAACGCCAATGCCGCTGCATTGATGGCAATCAATATCAGCAGCACGATGATGATGATGTTCTGTCCCTCGCGATGTAACTTTACTTTCATTTTGCTAGTGTCATTATCTAGTACAATCTGCAAAGATACAATTTTTTTTTTAGACTTTAGACTTTAGGTGTCAGTTTTTAGTTTATAGACGTTAGTTTTTTTAGACGTTAGACCGCCTTCGGCTGGTAGACCGCTGCGCTGGTAGGGACGCGGCATAATTCAATGCACAATGCACAATTGCCTGCCTGGCAGTTGTAGGGACGGCATCCCTATGCCGTCCGCCTCGACAAAAGGTGATTTTTTTGGCAACCTCGAGGCGGACGGCGCAGGAGCGCCGTCCCTACAGCAGCCTGGCAGCAAAGGCGCACCGCGTCCCTGCATTTTTCATTCTACATTTTTCAGGATGGCGCGACTCTTGTCGCGGTCGCGTGTGAGCTGAGCACGCAGCTCGTCGATGCTGCCCAGCTTGAACTCGAGTCGCAGAAACTTGATGAAGTCGAGCGCGATGGGTTGGCCATAGATGTCCTGGTCGAAGTCGAAGATGTTGACCTCGATGCTGAGCTGTGTGCCGTTGTCGAGTGTGGGGCGGTTGCCCAGATTGACCATGCCTTGCAGTCGCTGTCCCGCCACATCGACCATCACGGCGTAGGCGCCGTTGTGGGGCAGGATGATGTTGGGGTCAAGTCGCCCGACATTGGCCGTTGGGAATCCGATGCCTCGTCCGTTATGGAATCCGTGCACCACGGTCCCTTCTAGCCTGAACGGACGGCCCATGCAGTGCATAGCATCGTCGACCTTGCCTGCCGCGATGAGTCCGCGCACGATGGTGCTGCTGACCGGTGCATACTCGCCCAGATATTCGGGAGCTTTGATGACATCGATGCCCAATTGCTGCCCTGTGCGCACATAGTCGGCAAATTTCTCGCCCTGGTTGTGTCCGAATCGGTGGTTATAGCCGACGATGAGTGCTTTGACCCCCATGTGGTCACGCAGCCGTTGCATGAAGGCATGGCTGTCGAGCATGGCCAACTCGCGAGTGAATTGCATCACCAGCAGCTGGTCGGGCCCGAGGGTCTCGATGGCGTTGAGCCGCTGGTCGAGTGTCTGCAGCATCTTGAGCTCGGGGTGGTGCTGTAGCACGTGCTGCGGGTGCTGGCCGAAGGTGACCACCAGCGACTGCAGCCCACGGCGGCTTGCTTCTTGCTTGAGTGCCTGGACGAGTGTTGCGTGACCGAGGTGGACACCGTCGAACATGCCGATGGTCGCCACTGTCGTGCCCAGTGGCAGGCGGTCGTTGTCACTGAGCCTGTTCATGAGGCATGTGCTTCTTGAGGATGCGCATGGTGTCGTTGCACAACTTGATGAACACATCGCGGTTCTTGAGCAGCGAGCTGGCCTTGATCTGTGTCGAGCTGCCCTGGAAGATGAAGCCCGTGTCGTTCGACTCGAGTGCTCGCATGGTGGGCGTGATGCCACTCTCGGGGTTGGGGAAGGGGTTGGTGATGTAGTCGGGGGCGCGTTCGATCCATCGGTGCAGTGCGAGCACACTGGAGTTGATGACTCCGGGGTTGACACAGTTGACGTTGACACGCCGCGTCTTCATGGTCGTGCTCATGTAGATGCTGAACAGCGTGAGTGCCAGCTTGGCTTGTGCGTATGAGCCAATCTGTGTGAAGTTGCTCACCGCCGGGAACTCATAGGGCAGCGAGACGAGGCGTCGCGATAGGCTGGTCGAGAGGATGATGCGCCCATTCTCGGGCATGAGGGGGTAGACCAGCAGCGACAGCAGCGCCGTGCTCAGGAAGTTGACCTGCACGGTGTGCTCATATCCGTCGGGCGAGATGCGGCTGTGCCGTGGCAGTGTGCCAGCATTGTTGACCAGTGCGTAGACGGGTCGGTCGAGGGCTTTGAGCCTGACGACAAAGTCGTTGACCAGGTCAAACGAGCTGAGGTCTAGCTGCAGGCACTGGATGTCCTTGTTGCGGGTCTCGGTGCGCAGCTTGTCGGCAAATCGCTCGGCCTTGGCGATGTCTCGGCTGGCCAGCAGCAGTGGCTTGCCTTGCTTGGCCAGTCGTCGTGCGATGACGCTGCCCATGCTGTCGGTTGCGCCGGTGACGATGTACAGTGGCGCGGGCTGTGTTGTCTTGTTCTCTTCCATATTTTAGTTCTTAGTTTTTAAGTAACTTTCTAAAGCTTCCTTCTTGTCAGTAGTTAATGGAGTTAAGGAGTTAAAGGAGTTAAGACGTCACATGATGGTGGACGTTCACGCGGCACGCCGCGTCCCTACAACCACCAACCCTTACCCTTTCCGTCTTACCCCTTCATGTTGTCTTTGACGGTGAGGCGGACGAGCTCGATGCGTGCCGCTGTCTTGCGGACGACCTCGAAGTCGTAGGGCTCGGTCTCGATGCGCTCGCCCACTGCGGGTATTGCCTCCTGCAGGTGCAGCAGGTATCCGGCAATGGTCTGGTAGTCGTCGCTCTCGGGCAGGTCGAGGTGGAAACGTTCGTTGATTTCCTCGATTTCCATGCGCCCGCTCAGTTCGTAGGTGTGGTCATCGATCTGCCGTGCAGTGAGTCGGTTGCGGTCGTGCTCGTCCTCGATTTCGCCGAAGATTTCCTCGACCAGGTCCTCGAGTGTGACCATGCCGCTTGTTCCGCCGAACTCATCAAGGACGATGGCCATCGAGCGCTTCTTGTCGAGCAGGTTTTGCATCATCTTGCGTGCCAACAGGGTCTCGGGTGCAAACAGGACGGGCTTGATGCGCGTCTTCCAGTCGACCTCGGGGACAAAGAGTTCGCTCACCTGTATGAATCCGATGACTTGGTCGATTTCGTCGCGGTAAACGACAATCTTGCTCAGTCCCGACTGGCTGAAGAGGCTCACGAGTTGGTCACGTGTGGTGTCGGTGATGTCAACAGCGACCATCTCGTTGCGTGGCACCATGCAGTCGCGCAGGCGTGTGTCGCTGAAGTCGAGCGCATTCTCAAACAGCTTGACCTCGTGCTCCACCTCCTTGTTCTCGTCCTCGTGCTTGTCGATGTTCTCTTGGAGGTAGGCGTCTAGCTCGTCGACGGTGATCAGTCCCAGCCTCTCGTTCTTGACCTTGATGCCCAGCAGTCGCATGAGCCATGCCGAGAGCAGTTGTGTGAACCGCGAGATGGGATAGAGCAGGCAGTAGCACATGAACAAGGGCAGCGAGAAGGTGCGCAACGAGTAGTTGGGGTTGATGCGGAACACTGCCTTGGGCAGAAACTCGCCGGTGAGCAGGATGATGATGGTGGAGATGACGGTGATGAGCAGGAGCTCAACGAAGTCGTTGCCTCCCACCAGCGGCTTCAGCGGCTGGGTCAGCAGCTTTGCCATGGCGATGCTGTAGACCACGTTGACGATGTTGTTGCCCACGAGCAGTGTGGAGATGAACATGTCGCGGTGCGAGTAGAAGACATTGATGGCGCGGTTGATGATGCCTCCGCGCGCAATGTCCATCTCAGCCCTGACCTTGCTCGACGACACGAAGGCAATCTCCATGCCCGAGAAGAACCCCGACAGGGCAATCGAAATCAGCACTATGATCAGTGGGGACATTATAATGAAAAATGAAAAATGAATAATGAGAAATGAATAATGAGGCTACTTGTTGTTATTCTGATTGTCCTTTGAGGAGATGATGATTTTGCTCAAGATTTTCAAAATCTCATCGCAATCAGCTAATAGACTTTGGCTTTCTTTGTCCGTAATATAGTCTGTGGCATACAGCAATTCAAACCAGTATCTTGTCTCACCTGCTTCTTTGAGGGCAATACTCATTTTGTGAGTGAAGTCTGCCTTTGTGTATGCAAATGAAGCTTCGCGAACATTGGCACCAATGCTGGTGCCACTGCGTAAGAGTTGTTTGGACATGACGAATTCATGTCGTTCGCACAAGCATTTATATAGCTTTACGCATCGTATCGCAAAATTCAAGCTTTTCTGAACAATTATGTTTTCATCAAATGTCTTCACTAAATCTATACGAATTATACATTCTACATTATTAATTATACATTGAAAATCAAGGGTGCGGCATGCGGCTCTCGTCGATGGGGAAGATGGCCTCGACGCGGCGCAGGGTGTAGGTTGTGAACTTCTCGTTGCTCTGGTAGCCATATCCCTCGATGACTCGTCCCTGCTTCTCGACGTGGATGAACGCGTCGCTGTAGAGTTTGTGGTCGGCCTGGTTCCAGAAGAGCTGGTCGGTGAGTATGACATCGCCGTCGCTGTTGGTGATGCTCACCTGTCCGTTGAGGTCCCACAGCTGGCGGTGCTTGTCGTAGTAGGCCGAGTCGCACTCGATGGTGGTGATCACGGCGTAGGCCGAGTCCAGCTCCTCGGCTTTGACACCCTGTGGGAATATCCAGTGCGGATCCTTGGCTTCCTCAAACATGAGCCATCGGTCGGTGGTGATGCGGTAGCGTGTGTGCCCGTCGTCACTGATGATGGTCTGCACGTCGTTGGTGGCCATGGTGGGCACCCGCTCGGGGTCGGTGGCGTGGCTGACCACGCTCTTGAGCTCCCCGTCCTTGCATCCAGCCAGGAGCAAGGGGGCGAGTGCAATGGAAATTATGAGTTTAATCAAATTGTGCATTGTGAATTGTTCTATGACAATAATTTGATTAGGCGGCGTTTAGGCAAACAAAATGAAAAACTTTGGTTCTCATTTTGTTTTACGCTCAACTTGCACTATGTTGAGATTTGTCGGCTTTAGATAAAATGCTCACGCTCGGCCATCAGCGAGCCAGCTCGCATGGCTCTCGCTTAATCGCATTTTTGGTGGAAAATATTCACCACCAAAAGCCACCAAAAGCCACCAAAGACCGCCAAAAACATAATACATTCGTTCTTTCGCGGACACTTCGTGGTTATCCAAATCTCGTGCCAACGAGCGCAGAGCCGAGCTCGCTCGAGCTTTGCCGAGTGCAGCCGAGATTATCCAAATCTCGGTGCAAATGTAGCCATTATCTTTCGAATAGGCAACCGAAGCCACTAGATTTTTATCGTAGGTATAGGATTTTGTGAACATCTGTCCACATCCATGGGCAGGTCCTCGACAAAGATGTACCCGCCTCAGCCTCGGCAGGTGCTCGTGGCCGGTGTAGCCGCGGCCCAGTAGCAGTTCGGGCTGAGCGTCGGGGCCGTATGGTTTAATGTCCGTCAGGTTGTTAGTAACCAAACTTATTTCTTTCTTCATAATTAAAAAGGCAATCAATATATCCAGGACTGCGTTTGAACAAAATGCCATTGACGCAAAGTCTATCTTCATTAACAAAAGTGTAAATGGTGTCTCCAATGGACAATTGTGGCATAACATTGCTCTGATTATCAAACTTCCCATCTATTAAAAACGGTTCAGTCTGTATGCCATGCAAAGGAGACTTTCGGTCTGACGAGATAATAGAGTCAATAACATAGATGATAGGCTTATCACATCTCTCTGGTTGGATGGCTAGTCCACCCATATTCGAGCGAATTCTATTTGCAATATCTTTAACAGGCAAAACGCGAATACTATAATAGTCAATGAAAGCCAATTCACGCTTTTGGGTTGGTGAATTTTCGACTTTAATTGTATGCTCTGATAGGAATGTGAGTTTTAAGCGGCGTTCATTGCAGTCAGAAAAATAGAAAGGCACATACAGTTTATTGATTCCATTAAACTTGTACATCATCCGGCCTGGGTCTTCTGGACGGAAATCATATTTCTTTCCTTTATTGCTGATCATCATACTTTGCGTTATCTGCCAATCCCTTTCATTTGCGTACTCACTCAGTTTTCCCACGACTGAGCAGTAAAAGCGGTGATTGCACCACAGTGTCTCACCATGTTGATCAAATCTGATTGTATCTCCTATAGAGAAAAGGCTATTAGGTGCCGATTGCAACATCTGAAAATCCATGTCGATGAAATGATGAGTCCACGCCTCACGGCAACCAATGATACGGTCAACAACAATGATTTGTTGATGTTGGCTAACACTGACATCATAAAATGTCTGTACACCTTTGCTGTAAGCAACAAGGCAGTCGCCATAGAACTCAAGCACACACTGCGGCTCAGCAGAGCCGTATTTGTTGAAAACGTACTCATAAGGGAGCATCCGACTAATCCCAAAGCTCTCGCTTGCAATAATCATGTTCACGACTATGAGATGTAGTGTGATGACACATGTAAATTCCCGGAAACATTGATTTGTGCGCATCATTGTGGTAGTGTCAAGTAAGGAAAGGATTTTCCATCATAGATTAATCTGACAAAGCTGAAACAATTACAGCAGTAGGAAATTTGCTCAATTATTTGTACAGAGCCATGATTTTGCGAATTAGATAGAGATAATCTTCCAGCTCATACTGAAATTTGACGCTGGACAAGCCGCGCCGAATGTGCCCAACGATTTGTTCCCTCGGAACAATCTCACACAATTTTTTGTTATTCACCCACGCCCCATAGTCTTTGTCTGACGAGTCATAAATCATGTTTCCTATCGACAAAAAACGAAGATTATGTAAAAGCACGATTGTGTCACCTTCTAAAACATGAAGCACTTCACCGCATGTTTTGGGCGGCACAGTGGAGTATGGTGGTAATTGACAAGAGGCAGACGTCCCGCGATTGCAATTGGAGGAGACTAATCGGTCTACGACAATCTTCTTAGTTTGTCTACACGCATTAGAATTGTCTACATGAAATTTATAGGTCTCCACAAATCTGAGATGTCTGTCACTTGGGTCTGGCATATTCTCAACCACAAGTTCGTCAGGTGACTTAAAACTGATGGCAATATTTCTGGCAGAGCTGTCCGAGAAACGATAGCAATGTGGCGAAAAGCCGAACATTTCATAAAACAATTTATTCATCCACTCACTGTCATCAATAGAGCTTACAGTCCTACCGTAAGCAACCTGTATGGTTACAACTAAAATAATCAGGAGAAGTATTCTTGTTTTCATCGTTTGCTAGAGTCTAATTCTTCCAATATTTTCCCTATTAACTCAACTTTAACCGCAGCATTTGCTGAGGTTAAAGTTGTTTGAGATTCATAGAATCTGATGAAGTCGGGACTTGTGCTATATTTGTCAGTGTACCAAAGGGAAAGAGACTTCTCTTTGCAAATGAAAGCGTTCCCATCTAAATACATGACCAATTTGTTAGGACTAAACTGTATGGTGTCGCCAATTCGGCCAATTCCTGATTTGCTGTTGTCCTCCAATATATCATTGATGATGATATAATTCAGATTTTTCTCGGCCGACACTTGATATACATCTCCACATATCGAAAGCGTATCCTGCCCTATACTGTAGATGGTTGAGTTCTCATTACCAAAGTAGTAAGGCAAGACATGATATTCTCTATAGGCCTGAGCGACATCATCTATCCCTAAAAATCGAGCCAGCAAGTCGTCCATATTTGCAGATTTCGAGCAAAAGACGACAAATAGAAGCATAAAAACGAACAATCTATTCATGATTAATATCACATTTCGAACCAATTAAAACCACTATAAATCAGGTTGCCATTTCCGTCTTTGATAAAACGAATGAAGCCAGGCCGAGTAGTTCAACTCCTGGAGCACTGCGCCGGCGGTGTCGACCACATGGGTGATGGAGCCCAGGTTGCCGCGCAGCATACGCACCAACTGCCAGCCGCTCTCGCCATAGTCCTTGACCAGTGCGGCAGGGGCGTTGTAGGGCGTGCCGCCCAGCCACAAGACGCGCTTGGTCTGTGTCG
>DEKO01000102.1 GCA_002353885.1 Porphyromonadaceae bacterium UBA2720 | reverse complement strand
TCCCCCCAAGCCCCCCTAAAGGGTTAATCCCCCCTAAATCCCCCCTGAAGAGGGGGACTTCCTGTAGTGGCAGCAAAACAGTCTTTCCCCCTTTAGGGGGCTAGGGGGACTGCCCCCTTTAGGGGGTTAGGGGGACAACGGGGCGAGCCAAGACGCGTCCCTATCAGCTAGGCTGCTCAGGGGGAATTAATGGGGCTTTGCTACTAAAAACTAAAGTCTAAAGCCTGAGAACTAAAAAAAAAATTGTATCTTTGCGGGTTGTATTAGCAAACACAAAAAAGACGACAAGATATGAAATGCGAGAAATGCGGACAAACCGTTCCTGAAGGCTCAGTGTTCTGCAACCATTGTGGCAACCCGTTGAACCCCGAAATCGTGTGCCCGGTGTGTGGCAAGAACATACCGGCCAATTCGGTCTTTTGCCCCAAGTGCGGCAAGATGGTGCGCGACGACATGCGCGACGATGACGCTGAACCCACACAACAGGCTGGTGTGGCTGCCGCTGGCGGCGCGACCTTCAATGAACTGGAGCGCGGGCGACAGCAGCACAGCGCTCACGACCGTGACCCCTGGGATGAGAAACAGCGCGAGCACGAGCAGCAGGCGCATCGCAAGCCCTACTATCCCGACGACAAGGATGACGACGACGACGATGATGATGACGACGTGTCGAGCGAGCCCAACCACTTCAACCGCAACGTCATCATCGGTGCGGCTGTGGTAGTGGTCCTCATTGGACTGTTGCTGATGCTGCGCAACTGCGGCAGCTCGGATAGCGATGACCGTCACACGGTCACGGGCAGCGACTCGACGATGCTGGTGGCCGACGCCAACGGTGAGCCCATGGCCATCTTCAATGCCGAGTTGAGCCGTAACAACTTCACTGGCGATGGTGCGGTTGCAGCTCATGCCCTGAAGGTGCCGGGCAATGGTGCCGACCGACCCGAGGTTATCATCGGTGTCACCACCAAGAATGATGCCGAGCGATCTTATTTCAAGATCTATAAGCTGACCCAGAACGGCCAGGTGTGGATGCCCGAGCTGCAGCACACGCAGTATCTGAACGGCCGCTCGGTGAATATGGACAACTCGGCACTGATTGCCGACATCCAGAATGTGCCGCGCGCAGTGCAGATTGGTGATAAATATTACTACTACTTTGCCTACGTCAACAATCCCGTCGATGGTGGCACCATCGGCCGTGTGTCGCTGTCGTTGTGGAACGTCGACGAGAAGAAGCTCACCACGCTCGACTATCAGGGACCCATCAAGAGTCGCGATGATGGTCGGCAGTATGTCTACGGCAAGCCGTTGCAGTCGGTCAATTCGCCCGAGACACGCTTCTTGCAGCAAGAGGCCCGCAATGTCAAGCTCATCTACTTCATGACCGAGGAGGAGCTCAAGGCCGAGGAAGAGGCCAAACAGGCCGAGGAGGAGCAGAAGCGTCTTGAAGACCCCGACAATGTGGACGAGCGTTGGAACCAGGACAACCAGGAGAACGTCGAGGCGCTGAAGAATGGCGAGGAGGTGACGATGAAGACCCCGAGCTATGACAAGCCCATCTTCAACATGAAGGAGATCAACAAGAAGATTGAGAACGAGGGCTACATCGTGTTTGCCGTCAAGAATGGAGCGGTCTATGGCTTCAACAAGAACACGCGCAAGTACTTCTCGATCTTCTCGCCCAAGGGCGATGCCCAGCCCAGCGACATCGGGTTTGCCGACAGCAAGAACAACCAGATGCGCATGCGCACCAGCGAAGGCCGCTTCAGCTACAACCTGGTCACGGGCAAGACCCAACGCATCCCCGAGTGATTGGTTGTCGGGTTAGGGGTTAAAGGTTAGGTTTGTCACTATCAGATACCCGAAACTCGATAGCCGTAACTCGATACCCGAAACTCGAAACTGAAGACTGAACATGCTTCCCGACGACCCCGAGCGCCGCTACTACTGGTGGTTCTTTCTCAAGCTTGACTTGGTGATTGTGGCTCTGCTGGCCCTGTTGTGGTGGCTCAATAAGAGTTTTTAGTGAGCCCCCCGTAGGCCCCCCTAAATCCCCCCTGAAGAGGGGGACTTCCTGTAGTTGCAGCCACGACTAAAAACTAGAGACGAAACCGCAGGGGGCAGGGAACTCGTAACTCGTAACTTATATTAACCATTAATAACTAAACTGATTATGCTACAAGACTTATGGAACAACAATCGCATGGTGGCGATGCTGCTGGCGATTTTGGTTGTGGTTGTACCCTTCCTCGTCTACTATGTGGTCGAGGCAAAGAAGAAACACCCCAAGGGCCTGATTTCGGCTGCCTTGTCAAACATGGGCGAGCGATTTGGCTACTACATCATGAATGCAGTGCTGCTGCTCTTCTTGTGCTCAAAGTTTGGCATCAGCGATGATGTTGCAGGCTGGATTTATGCCGTGTTTTATTTCTTGATTTATGTGCTCAGCCTCCCCGGTGGCATGGTAGCCGACAAGTTGCAGAACTTCAAGGGCACCATCATGGCTGGCCTTCTGGTGATGGCCACAGGCTACATCATTCTGTCGGTGCCCGTGTTTGGCGGCAACCCCGGTAATGTCCCCATGTGGGTGCTTGTTCTCACATGCTTTGCCCTGGTGCTCATTGCCACGGGCAACGGCTTGTTCAAGGGCAACCTGCAGGCAATCGTCGGTCAGATGTATGATAACTATGAGGCCGAGGCCGCCAAGGAAGGTCCCGAGGCGCTTGCCATTGCCAAATCACGTCGCGACAGCGGGTTCCAGATCTTCTATGTGTTCATCAACATTGGTGGTGTGATTGCACCTTTCGTTGCTCCGCTGCTGCGCAGTGCGATGCTCAAGCTTGACGGCTTTATCTACAATGCCGACCTGCCTCGTCTGTGTCATGGTTTCTTGAACGGCTCGCTCAAAGGCGATGACGTGCAGAACCTGTCAACCCTTGCACAGAGTTCGCTCATCGACGGAGGCCAGGTGGGTGACATGGCTACTTTCTGCACCAATTACCTTGAGAGCTTCAACACCGGTGTTCACTACTCGTTCATTGCATCGGCTTTGGCAATGATACTGTCATTCCTCATCTTTGTGGCCACCCGCAAAGTGCTGCCCAATCCCATCAAGAAGGTCAAAGAGGCAGTCCAGGCCACTAATGAAGAGGTTGCTCACGATGCTAAGGAGATCAGACAGCGCATGTATGCCCTGTTTGCTGTGCTGGGTGTCGCTGTGTTCTTCTGGTTCTCATTCCATCAGAATGGCCAGTCGCTGTCGGTGTTTGCCCGCGACTTCTGCCACACCGATGCCATCGCTCCTGAGATTTGGCAGTGCATCAATCCGTTCTTTGTGATTGTGCTTACTCCCATCATCATGATTGTTTTCGGTGCTCTGGCCAAGAGTGGCAAGGCTATCTCGACCCCCAAGAAGATTGCGTTGGGTATGTTTGTGGCGGCTTGCGCCTACCTCTTCCTCATCGCGATATCGCTGGTCAATGGTTATCCCTCGGGCGAGGAGTTCAAGAGTTTGCCCGAAGCCACCAAGGTGGCGATGAAGGCCGGTCCGTGGGTGCTGATTGTGACCTACTTCTTCCTGACCGTTGCCGAGCTGTTCATCTCGCCGCTGGGCTTGTCGTTTGTGTCAAAGATTGCTCCGCAGCACTTGCAGGGCATCTGCCAAGGTCTGTGGCTGTGTGCAACAGCAATTGGCAACCTGTTCATCGCCCTGGGCGTGACCATGCTCAACAGCTTCCCGCACCAGTGGCAGTGCTGGGCGGTGTTTGCCGCCTTCTGCCTCATCTCGATGGGCGTGATGCTGGGCATGCTCAAGTGGCTGGAGCGCGTCACCGAGTAACCCGATAAGACATAAGAACAAAAGGACAAAAGTCTCAAGAACACAAAGAGACATGTCACAACATTAAATTCCCGAAAAGTCCACGGCTTTTCGGGAATTTGCTTTGTTTATGGCTCTAGTTCGGTCGGATTTGTAATCCGACCGCATTTGAGTATAAGGATTTAGATAAATTTGGCTGTGTCTCAAGAATGTTCAAGCAGGCTTGGTATTGTATTCGACTTGCACAAATTTTGCAATCCGAAATTTGCGCATTATAAATGTTTATACTCAATCCTGCTGGATTGCAAATCCAGCAGGACCATGCTAAATAACACACTAACAGTCTGATTAGCATTCTGCATAATTTTGTTGAATTTATACTATTTAGATTTATTTAACAATTCGGGGGGGTGAATTGTGAAATTATGTGTAATTTTGCCCCTACATTAAATAGTAGTATTAAACCTAAAACAACAATTGTATGTCGAAAAGTATTACTAAACAATGGTTTAGAGCTTTCACGCTGATGGCTCTGATGCTGACAACAACCCTGTTTGCTAATGCCGCACAGCATATCTATTTGCGCGGTGATTATGCTGACGACAGCCCAGGCTGGAGTTCTAACAACTTTGAATTGTCACGCCTCGATGACGCTAGATTTTACATTGATTTTACCGTAAGTAGCGGATTTGAATTCAAGCTTTACTACGTGTATCTTGAGGATGAAGAAGGTGTTTGGATTGGTTCGACCAACGCAGGCTACGATAATGTGGCATTCAACTTTCCTTTCACTTTTACAGGAGTAAAGCCTGGTGAAGGCGATAATATGGTAATCGGTACAACAGGCGCATACCGTTTTATTTACAACACTGAGACCTTTGAATTGGAAATCACCAAAATCCCTTGCCCGGTCGAGGTGGCAACCGACCTCGTTGGCGGCACAGTGACAGTTGATAAGACCGAAGCAGTTGCAGGCGAGACCGTGACCATTACCGTCACACCCGATTATGGCTATGCAGCAACTAGCAGTGATGTCGATGTTGAACTGACTGCCAATCCGGGTAATGCACATGCTCCGAAGCGTGCTCCGCAAGTGGGCGACACGTTCCATCCCGAAGGTGATGCCCAGGCTACTCATGACGCTCCGGCAACCTACACCTTTACCATGCCTGAGTATCCTTACGGCGTGTATATTAGCACTAACTTTCAGGAACTTGAAAGATATAGGATATCTAATCAAGTTGAGGATTCACAATTTGCCAATCATTGCACGTTGACAACCGACCAACCCGACAACAATGCAGTACCTGCAGGCACTGTTGTTACTGTGACTGCAGCCGTGACTCCAGCCGAGGACTTGTTTTGTGATAAGTTCTTTGTTGTGAATACAGGCACTTTGGAGTATATCGATTTCACCGACAACGGCGATGGCTCCTACACCTTCGTGATGCCGGATAACCATGTTTTAATTGATGCTAATATTGGTGCTTACTTGCATGGTGTAACATTTGATGAGAACAACCACTGGGCTACCTACTACGGAGCCTACGATCTGGAAGTACCCCAAGGCGTTATGGCTTACATGGTTACTGGTGTGGAAAACGACGAGGTGATTGTTGAAGAGTCCAATTTCATTCCTATGAATACGGGGGCACTGCTCTATGCCGAACATCTTGAAGCACCTATGTTTAACATCACTACCGGATACATTGGTGAAATTGATACGGAAGCGACCAGCCTGCTGCAAGGCTCAGTCGAGGCTCAGGAGATTTCGTCGGGCTATGTGTTGCTTAATGACACGTTCATCCGCAGCCAGGCCGGCACATTGCCCGCTCATCGTTGCTACCTGCCCGCATCGGCCGTGCCCGCTGGCGCACCCCGTGTGCTGAAGATCAGTCGCCCCGACGAGGGTGGCGTGATTACCGGCATCGACGATATCAACACTGCCGATGTGGTCAGCATGAAGTACGTCAGCCTGACGGGTGTGGTGAGCGACAAGCCTTTCAATGGCGTTAACATCGTCGTGGAGACGCTGACTGACGGCACAACCCGCACCGCGAAAGTCGTGAAATGACGACATGCTATGGACTAAAGGCGGGTGCCTTGTGATTGAGGCACCCACCTTTTTTCAGAACAGCATATTCGAGACCATGCAACTTTGCGCTATTATAATCAATAGTTTAATTTCTTAAACACAATTAAAAAATGAAGAAAACATCTACTAAACAATGGCTTAGAGCCTTCGCACTGATGGCTCTGATGATGGCGACCTCGATGGTCGCAAGTGCAGTCGACCGCTATTACTTGCGTGGAGGCGTATCAGAATACGACCAGGGCTGGGATTCTAACAATTTTCAATTACGACCGTATCAAGGTTCTACCGACAAGTTCTATATTGATTTCACAGCAGTTGAAGGGTTTCAATTCAAGCTTTATTACGTGCAGGATGAGAATGAAGTAGGTGTTTGGATTGGTTCGACAAACGCTGGCTCAAACAATGCAGCACAGAACTTTCCTTTCACTTTTACCGAGGTGAAGCCGAATGAAGGCGGAAACATGGTCATCGGTAAAGAAGGTACTTACCGCTTCATCTACGACATCGCTAACCAAGAGTTGCAAATCACTTACGCTCCGTGTCCTGTAATCTTGTATGATTCGGGCAATTTCAACGGAGGTACCATTACGGCCGACAAGAGTGAAGCCGCTCAAGGCGATATCGTGACCCTCACCGTCACTCCTGATTATGGCTATGCTTGCAACAAAGACAGTATCACCATCGAGTATATTATCAATGCGGGTGAAGCCCACGCACCGCAGCGTGCACCCCGGTTGGGCGAAACCTTCCATCCCGTGGGCGATGCCCAGGCCACTCACGACAATCCGGCAACCTACACCTTCGTGATGCCCGAGTACCCCTACGGTGTATGGATAACCGCAGAATTCCAGGAGCTGGGCAAACATAAGATATTTAATCAAATTGAGGGTACACAATATGAAAAGCATTGCACAATCACTACCGACCAACCCGACAACGATGCAGTACCTGCAGGTACCGTGGTTACTGTCACAGTTGACGTGACTCCAGCCGAGGATCTTTATTGCGGAAGGCTCTATGTTGATAATGCAGTCACTTTGGAAGATATCGAATTCACCGACAACGGTGATGGCACCTACACCTTCGTGATGCCGGATGAAAATGTTTCTATTAATGCATATATTGCTGCTTACCTACATGGTGTAACATTTGACCAGGACAACCGCTGGGCAACCTACTTCGGAAAATACAAGCTGGCATGTCCCAGTCGAACAAGCGTCTATGTGGTTACCGGAGTGGAAGGCGACGAGGTGCTAGTTAAATATACGCAAGGTCAAGTTATTCCTGCCAATACCGGTGTGCTACTCTATAGTGAGACCGAGGAGCCGAGAAGTAATCTTTCAACTGGATACTTTGACGATAAAAATAATGTAGAAGAAACCAGCCTGCTGTGGGGCGTTGCTGATGAAGACGTGGCTATGATGGGCTATGTGTTGTATGAGGACAAGTTCATCTTAAGTATGCGTGGTGTATTGTCAGCCCACCGCTGCTTCTTGCCCTGGAATACTGTCAATGGCAGTGGAGCTGCCGGCGCACCTCGCACGCTCAAGATTAAGCTTCCCGACGAGGGTGGCGTGATTACGGGTGTCGACAAGATCAACGCCGCCGATGTGGTCAGCGTGAAATACGTCAGCCTGACGGGTGTGGTGAGCGACAAGCCCTTCGATGGCGTGAACATCGCCGTTGAGACCCTGAGCGATGGCACAACTCGCACTGTCAAAGTCGTGAAATAACAACAATGTCGTGAATATAAAGGCGGGTGCCTTGTGATTTCAGGCACCCACCTTTTTCAAAGTAATAATTTACTATGCAAATCACGAACCGTTTAATAGTACTTGCACTCCTCTTGTGCGGACTAACGACAACGTTGGCGGCACAGAAGGTTGTTATAGCCGAGACACAAGGCGGCACCATCACGGTCGACAAGCCCAATGCCACAGCCGGCGAGACCGTGATGCTCACCGTCACTCCCGATAATGGGTATGAAATACGCAAGGCTGGTGTCATAGCCGAGGCGACGATTGACCCGGGGTATGCCCATGCGCCACGCTTGATGGAAACGGGGCCAACTGTGGGCTTGTACATCGAACTAGTGGGCGATGACCCGTCGGATTTGGGGCAAGAACGCACCTATACCTTCACGATGCCCGAGTCACCGCTGAATGTGCTGATTAACGCCACATTCACCTATTCTACGGTCACCAGCATCGATGACATCGGCACAACTGACGATAAGCCAGTGCATTACTTTAACCTGCAAGGTCGCTACGTGGGCACATCGCTCAAAGGAGTGCCTGCCGGGATCTATGTGACCAACAGCGGTCGCAAGGTCATCAAGTGACCTGTTCATCACTGGCATCATTCTTACCATGCCGTCGCTGGGGATGTGCTGGGCAGTGTTCTAGAACATAAATTAAATTATAGCATTAATCCTAAAAAACAATTGTATGACGAAATGTATTGCAAAACAATGGCTTAGAGCTTTCACGCTTATGGCTATGATGCTGACAACCTCGATGGTCGCAAGCGCTGCCGACCGCTATTACTTGCGGGGAGGTGTAACAGACGACAGCCCGGGCTGGAGTTCTAACAATTATCAATTACGACCGTACCAAGGTTCTACCGACAAGTTCTACATTGATTTCTCAGCAGTCAGTGGATTCCAATTTAAGCTTTTCCTCGTGCCTGATGGAGCTGAAGAGGGTGTGTGGATAGGCTCTAACAATGGTGGATATGACCATGTGGCTATAAACATTCCTTATACCTTTACCAGTGTGAAGCCAAATGAAGGCGACAACATGATTATCGGTGGGGACGGCACTTATCGCTTCATCTACGACATCGCTAACCAAGAGTTGCAAATCAATTATGCTCCGTGCCCTGTTATCCTCTATGATATGGGCAATTTCGAGGGCGGCACCATTAAGGCCGACAAGACTGAAGCCGCTCAAGGCGATATCGTGACCCTCACCGTAAACCCCGGTTATGGCTACATTTGTGACAAAGACAATATCACCATCGAGTGGATTATCAACGGAGGTGAAGCTCAGGCACCAAAGCATGCACCGCAGGTTGGCGAAACCTTCCATCCTGATGGTGACTTAGTAGCCACTCATGACCTACCTGCTAACTACACCTTCACTATGCCCGAATATCCCTATGGGGTGTGGATAAACGCAGAGTTCCAGGATATAAGACACAAGATTACGCTTCGAAATGACTTGGCGCATTGCACAATCGCTACCGACCAGCCCGATAATGATGGCGTACCCGCAGGTACCCTGGTAACAGTGACGCCCACTGCGACTCCTGACGAAGACTTTGTCGCAACCGGACTGAATATTTTTATTGACGGTGAAGGCATCCTCGATCATGCCGACATTGGAGTAACTGCCAATAGCGACGGCACCTTCTCTTTCGTTATGCCTGAATATGACATCATTGTGGCTCCCATATATAAAGCCTACCTGCATGGCGTGGTGTTAGACCCCGGACGCAACCACTGGGCTACCTACTACGGAGCCTACAATCTGGAAGTACCCGAAGGCGTAACGGCCTACGTGGTTACCGGTGTGGCAAACGACGAGGTGACAGTTGAGGAGTATGATATCATTCCCATGAATACGGGAGTGCTGCTCTATGCCGAACATCTTGAGGAACCCTTGTTCAATATCACCACCGAATACATCGGTGAAATAGATCCTGGAGCAACCAGCCTGCTGTGGGGCAGTGCTGATGAATATACTTCTGGGGGCTATGTGTTGTATGAAGACAAGTTCATCTTAAGTATGCGTGGTATAGTGTCTGCTCACCGTTGCAGCCTGCCCTGGCAGACTGTCAATGGCAGTGGAGCTGCCGGCGCACCGCACGTGCTGAAGATCAAGCTTCCCGGCGAGGGTGGCGTGATTACGGGTGTCGACAATATCAACGCCGCCGATGTGGTCAGCGTGAAGTACGTCAGCCTGACGGGTGTGGTGAGCGACAAGCCCTTCGATGGCGTGAACATCGCCGTTGAGACCTTGAGCGACGGCACAACTCGCACCATCAAAGTTGTGAAATAACAACAATGTCGTGAATATAGAGGCGGGTGCCTTGTGATTTCAGGCACCCACCTTTTTCAAAGTAATAATTTACTATGCAAATCACGAACCGCTTAATAGTACTTGCACTGATCTAGTGCTATGAATCAGCTCATCCCCTACCCTTCGGGCAAGTGCGAGTGGGGCTGCGTAACGAGAACGTGACCAGCGACTACTACACAACCAGGACGTGCGCATCGATGACCAGAGCCGCACCTACCACCACCTTTTCCCCAGCATAGGGCTGACGGCACGCGCCGGCCAGGTGCAACTGATGATGAACTATGGCACGCGCTCAATGCACAATGCCCCAGACAATGACTCACGACAGTTTGAGGTCACCGTGCGCTACAAGTTCAATGCCACCAGCAGCAAGTGGCGCGGCAGCGGTGCCGGCGCAACCGAGAAAGCCCGCTTTGGCGGCGGTAACTAATTCAACATTTTGTTGATTTTTTCAAATACCTTAATAGGTATAGGCGGATAAGTCGCACTACAAAACATCAGTAGAAAAGATATTATCTCCAATGAATCAATACGTCTGCAGCTCCCCCTCTGTAGGGACGCGGCATGCCGCGTATACACTAGGTGACACACTCCTCAGTCACTTCGTGACAGCTCCCCTAACTTAGGGGAGTAGCTGTGAATCAGCAACTTATTTATTCGTTAAGTTCTTGCTAACTGGTGCGACCTAAACGCCTATACCAATTTATCTAAATCCTTATACTCAAATGCGGTCGGATTACAAATCCGACCGAACCAGAGCCATAAACAAAGCAAATTCTGAAATGTAGGATCAACCCACACAAATAATGAAAACCATATCTGCAGAACCCGTTCTCATTGTTTGTTTATTTCAGAACAAAGTCTAACCTTTGCAGAAAATGCTTAGAAAAAGTGTATTGACACGACACAAAATCGAACAATCTTGTGCTATATGGAAATTCGATGCGGCATCATCCAGACATTCGAACAATGGCAATCATCACCGTCACGATGACCTCTGAATCAATTTTGGAGAAAAATATGGGGATAAGTCGCCAAAACTGCACTTTTTTGCTCGGTTTTGGCGACTTATCCCCTTGTTAAGGCATAGTTTTGCGCTGGCTAGTCGCGCAAGATGGGCATGGTCATGCAGCGTGCGCCACCGCCGGCACGGGGCAGCTCACTGCCCGGAAAGGCTGCGACAAACTTGTCGTAGTCTTGCATGTTGACCTTGCCACTGACGATGTCCTCGGCGTTGAGCACGGCAAAGCCTGCACGGTCGAGGGCGTCGATGGTGTGGGTGTTGCGGCGATAACCGATGATCTTGCCATCGCCCAGCGAGAAGAAGTTTGCCCCGCTGTGCCACTGCTCTCGCAGTTGCACCCATGGGTCGTTGCCCCCACCCAGCACAGGCTCGATGTCCCATCCCAGGTGGTGCAGGCCATCGACAATGTTGGGAACGGTGCGGTAGCTGATTTTGCCGTGGTCGATGCTGATGAGCGTGGTGTCTTTGCCGGCAAAGAGTCCGGTCTTCTTGAGCATGGGCTCGAAGGCCATGCACTGGTGTTGGCCCAGGAAGGTGAACACCATGTCGAGGTGGATGAACGAGTCGGGCTTGTGCGGGAGCTGTTGCACCAGGATGTTGAAGTGTTCGCGCTCGCGGGCAAAGGTCTGCGCCAGGTATTCGATGCCCTTGGCATTGGTGCGAATGCCCTGGCCGATGCACAGCAGGTCGGGTGCGGCGATGTGCACATCACCTCCCTCGGTGCGTGCCCAGCGGTCCCAGGCCATGGCATTGAGCATCTTCACGCTGAAGAAGCGTCCGAAGATGGCCTCATAGATCATGGTCTCGCGCTCGCGGGCCTCAAAACTCATCGAGTTGATGAGCACGCGGTCAAAGACTGTCGACGACGCGTCGCGGGTGAAGAATAGGTTGTATAGCGGCTCGAGCAGATAGCGGTCGTCGCTCTGGCGGTCCCACTCGGGGTCCTCATAACCCTCGATGAGCACCGCTGCCAGCTGTCGGGTGTCGCAGCTGTTGAGGTAGTCAAGCAGCGGCTGTGTCTTGGCGCCATAGTTGCGCACGGTGTCGGTGATCATCTGCTGTCGCACGTCCGAGTCGCGCAAGATGCTCTCAAGCACGTCCTCGACATAGTAGACCTGCGTCCAGCGCTCGAGCACGCCGCAGAAGTTGGCATACTCGTTGTCGACGATGGGTTTGTTGAGGATGTCGCTATAGAGGGCATGCTCGGCATTGAGCGGTGTCATGCGCTCAATCTCCACACCTGGGCGATGCAGTAGCACAGCACGTAGCCGCCCGGTCTCGCTGGCGACGTTTACTTTACAAGGTTTGATGTCTGTTGGGTTGAGTTCCATAAAGAGGTTAAGGTTTAAGCTTAAAATTGAAAATTGAGAATTGAGAATTGAAAATCTTCACCTTGCGGCCATTCTCAATTTTCAATTCTCAATTTTCAATTAGAATCCCTACTTGAGGTAGGTATAGCGGTAGTCGGTGGGCGAGACGAGCGTCTCCTTGATCACGCGCGGAATGATCCAGCGGATGAGGTTGAACTCACCACCGGCCTTGTCGTTGGTGCCGCTGGCACGAGCGCCACCGAAGGGCTGCATACCCACCACAGCGCCTGTGGGCTTGTCGTTGATGTAGAAGTTGCCGGCAGCATAACACAGGGCGTCGGTGATCTTCTCGACGGCCATGCGGCAGCGGCCAAACACAGCGCCAGTCAAGCCATAAGGCGATGTCTCGTTGCACAGCTGCACAGTCTCGTCCACCTTGTCGTCATCATAAGGATAGACGGTGAGCACGGGGCCGAAGATTTCCTCTTCCATCGACTTGAAGTGCGGGTTGGTGGTCTCGATGACTGTGGGCTCGACAAACCATCCGACCGACTTGTCGCACTTGCCGCCCATGACAATCTGTGCATCGGGTGCCTGCTCGGCAAAGTCGATATACTGCTGGCACTTGTTGTAAGAAGCCTCGTCGATGACGGCGTTGACAAAGTTGCCTGCATCCATCACATCGCCCATCTTGATCTCAGCGGCCATGCGCTTCATGTCCTGCAGCACCTCGGGCCACATCGACTTGGGGATGTACATGCGCGATGCAGCCGAGCACTTCTGCCCCTGGAACTCGTAGGCACCGCAGAAGGCTGCCGTGGCCACGGCCTTGGCATCGGCACTGGGATGGACAAAGATGAAGTCCTTGCCGCCGGTCTCGCCCACGATGCGCGGATAGGAGATGTATTTGCCCAGGTTCTGTCCGGCCTGGCGCCACAGCGAGTTGAACGTTGCGGTCGAGCCGGTGAAGTGGATGCCCGAGAAGTACTTGCTCTGCGTTGCCACCTCGCCGATGAGGGCTCCGCTGCCCGGCAAGAAGTTGATCACGCCGTCGGGCAGACCAGCCTCCTTGTAGAGCTGCATCAGATAGTAGTTGCTCAGCAGAGCGGTGGTCGAGGGCTTCCACAGCGCCACATTGCCCATGAGCACCGGTGTCATGCACAGGTTGGAGGCAATCGAGGTGAAGTTGAACGGCGTGACAGCCAGCACAAAGCCTTCGAGGGGACGATACTCGGTGTGGTTGATCTGTCCAACGCCATCCTTGGGCTGCATTGCGTAGATCTTGCTGGCATAGTGCACGTTGTAGCGGAAGAAGTCGATGGTCTCGCAAGCCGAGTCAATCTCGGCCTGATAGATGTTCTTGCTCTGGCCCAGCATGGTTGCGGCGTTCATGATAGGGCGATATTTGGTTGCCAACAGCTCGGCCATCTTCATCACGATGGCGGCACGTGTGGTCCATGGTGTGCGGCTCCACTGCTTGTGTGCATCCATGGCTGCCTCGACAGCCATCTCCACCTCTTTGCGCGTGACCTTGTGGTAGGTGGCCAGCACATGCTTGTGGTCATGAGGGCAGGTGACCTGTCCGGTGTCGCCGGTGCGGATTTCCTTGCCGCCGATGATGATGGGGATGTCAACCACGAGGTTGCTCTGACGCTCCAGTTCTTTCTCGAGGGCTACTCGCTCGGGCGAGCCAGCCAGGTAAGCCTTGACCGGCTCATTGGCCGGCAGGGGGAATGTGATTACCGAATTGTTCATATCAGTGTTTATGTTAAATAAAATGGTTTTGTTCTAGACAGATTATCGTTCTGGCTGCAAAGTTACAATTTTTTTTTTAGTTTTTAGACTTTAGACTTTAGTTTTTAATTCTTAACTCTTAGTTGCAGCCAGGCTGGGTTAAGCACACAGATATTCAGTGTGAGACAATTGCAGCCAGGCAGCAAGGTCTCACACAGATCATCACAGATTATCACAGATAATCATTTCTGGCTGATAGGCCCCAAGATTTTCAGAATAATTTTTTGTCATTTCTTGCCCGTTAGGGCAATAAGCCCCACTCAGCAGCTCTTTTTATCGCTTCGCGAGAGTTGCAGCCAGGCTGGGTTAAGCACACAGAATACACGGAATACACTGAATTTTTTTTTCTGTGTATTCAGTGTGAGACAATTGCAGCCAGTCAGCTACTAACAACTAAGAACTAACAGCTAAAAACTACTTTCGATGGTGGCGATGACATACTCCGACCGGGTGCCGATGCGGTACTTGCCGCCCCAGATGCCCATGCCCGAGCTGACGTAATAGCGCGTGTCGCCCTTCTGGCAGAAACCCCATGCATCCTCATACATCGAGTGCACAATCAGGCTGATGGGCCACACTTGCCCCTCGTGGGTGTGGCCGCTGAACTGGAAGTCGACTCCACACTGCTGCGACTCCTCCAGATGGTAGGGCTGGTGATCAAGCAGGATGATAAACTTGCTGCGGTCGGCTCCGGCAAGCAACTGGGCCGTGCTCTTGCGGTGGCGGTTCGAGCGGTCGTCGCGTCCCACGATGAGCAGGTCGCCAACGGTGAGCGTGCTGTCGCGCAACAGTGTGATGCCTGCACGGCGGTAGAAGTCGAGCGAGCGGTCGATGCCTGTGATGTACTCATGGTTGCCCAGGCATGCCACCACAGGTGCCTTGAGCTGGTGGAAGTCGGCCGCCATGTCTTCGTCGTTGAGTGGCCGCACATAGCCATCGATGATGTCGCCCGCCACCAAGATCAGGTCGGGCTGCTCGGCGTTGATCATGTCGACCCATCGTTGCCACTCAGCCTTGCGGTTGTGATAGCCCAGGTGCAGGTCGCTGAGCAGCATCACCCTCACGGGCTTGGACACCTGTTTACTGGTGCCGAGGGTCAATGGCTGCCGCACCTTGTTGTGATAGTGGATGTTGCCATAGACGAGCAGACCGGCAATCACCGCCGTCACTGCTCCCGCCGTCCAGGCGTTGTCGTGCAGCCAAGTCTTGGGCACCAGGTGCACCAGCCGCCCCAGGTCGAGCAGCACAAAGGCGATGAGCAGATACAGAAACACGATGAGCCACGACGTGCTCACATCGTAGGCCGCTGAAGCCAGTCCCAAGGGCATGCGGTCGAAGGTGCCAAACAATCCGACAAACATCATCACCAGAGCCGCCGTCATCAGCGCCACAATGGTCCACTTGCCCCACACGGGCAGCGGCAGCACCTGATAGACGTGCCACAGCACATAGACGTGCGCCAACACGGGCAGCAGCATGAACAGAACAAAACCAAACTTCATTGCGTCTTGATTTTAGGGTAACAGTCAACAGAGGTTAACATCATCGAAAAAATGCCGTCACACAAACGTTGCGGGGCGGCCATTATCTTGCAAAAACGCCCCTGCGGGGCGTCGTTACGGGCGGAGTGACCGAGATTCGAACTCGGGATACGCTTTTGACGTATACACGCTTTCCAGGCGTGCCTCTTCAGCCACTCGAGCATCACTCCATTGCTGTCATTGCACAAATTCGGCTGCAAAGGTATCACGAATTTTCGAATTATCGAAACTTTTTAATCACGAATTATTGAATTAAAGAATTTTTTTGTTCGCGTGATTGCTCCCGTTCGGTCGGGAACAGAAGGTTCGCGGCAGTCACGATTTTTTATCAGCAATTAAAGGAATTAAGGAATTTTCTTATTCGCCTCTTTCGCGGCTGTCACGATTTTTTATCAGGAACCACGAAGTGCTCACGACCGAACGGGAGCCCGAAGGGC
>DEKO01000101.1:2855-13128 GCA_002353885.1 Porphyromonadaceae bacterium UBA2720 | reverse complement strand
GGGAAGTAGAGGATGCCGGTGAGGGTGAAGGGGAAGTCGACATTCAGGTGAATCCAGAACAAGGGATCTTCCTGGCCTGGTTGGATGGCGCGGTAGAACTTGAGGTAGTCATCGTCAGTGAGGTCGGTGGGTTTGCGGGTCCACAACGGCTCCACGTCGTTGATGACTTTGTCCTTGTCGGTGTCCTCATATTTGCCATCCTTCCACTCCTGCTCCTTGCCGAAGACAACGGGTACGGGCAGGAAGCGGCAGTATTTGTGCAGCAGCGCATCGATGCGCGACTGCTCAAGGAACTCCTTCTCATCCTCATCGATGTGCAGGATGATGTCGGTGCCGCGCTCGGCCTTGTCGCACTCGCCCATCTCGAACTCGGGCGAACCATCACAGCTCCAGCACACGGCCTTGGCACCCTGCTGGTAGGAGAGTGTGTGGATTTCGACCTTCTTGGCAACCATGAATGCTGAGTAGAACCCCAAGCCGAAGTGGCCGATGATGACGTTGGCTGTGTCCTTGTACTTGGACAAGAACTCCTCAGCGCCCGAGAAGGCTATCTGATTGATGTACTTGTCAATTTCGTCCTCGGTCATGCCGATGCCGTGGTCGCTGACGGTGAGTGTGCCAGCCTCCTTGTCGAGCTTGACCTCGACCTTGAGGTCATCGGTCTTGCCGTCAAAGTCACCGGCCAAGGCCAGTGTCTTGAGTTTCTGAGTTGCGTCTACTGCGTTTGAAACGAGCTCACGCAGAAAAATCTCGTGGTCGCTGTACAAAAATTTCTTGATGACGGGGAAGATGTTGGTTGTGGTTACCCCGATAGTTCCTTTTGCCATATTGTTTTGTTTTTTGTTTTTTAGTTTTAGAGGCTCTAGACATTCTAGGCAATCTAGATATTCTCGTGCCGCTTGAATGATAACAAAAAAAATGCCACACCGACGTGGCGTGACATTTTTGCAGTTTAACAAGCCATTGTGGCTATCACTCGGTCTCAACAGGCGACTCGCGCTCGATGCGGGTGACAATCTTGTCGCCGACCACGTCCATCACGATGGTGGCATCGGTGGTGCCCTCCTCGCGCAGCAGCATCTCGCACAACGGGTCCTCGATGTTGGCTTGAATCGAACGACGCAACGGACGCGCTCCATACTGCACATCAAAGCCCTCATTGGCCACATACTGTTTGGCGGCATCGGTGATGACAAGCTTCAGCCCGGCAGCATCGACACGCTCATAGAATGCCCGCAGCTCGATGTCGACAATCTGCCTGATGGCCTCCATGTCGAGCGAGCCGAAGGTGACAATGTCGTCGACACGATTGAGGAATTCGGGCGAGAACTTGCGGTTCAAGGCCTT
Organism: Porphyromonadaceae bacterium UBA2720; assembly: GCA_002353885.1. Lineage (GTDB taxonomy): Bacteria > Bacteroidota > Bacteroidia > Bacteroidales > Muribaculaceae > Sodaliphilus. Next base: position 11,781 of record DEKO01000101.1, on the reverse strand, counting down.
GCGGATGACTGCATCGCTCCGCTCCTTGGTCATGTCGCCTGTGTGGAAACCTACACCGGCGCCGAAGTCTTTGAGCTCGCGCGTGCCGATGTTAGATGTCATGATAACGATGGTGTTCTTGAAGTCCACCTTGCGGCCCAGACTGTCGGTCAATTGGCCCTCGTCCAGCACCTGCAGCAGCATGTTAAACACATCGGGGTGAGCCTTTTCAATCTCATCGAGCAGCACGACAGAGTAGGGGCGGCGGCGTACCTTCTCGGTCAACTGGCCTCCCTCTTCATAGCCCACATAGCCCGGAGGGGCACCCACCAGGCGCGAGACATTGAACTTCTCCATATATTCGCTCATGTCGATGCGAATCAGTGCATCGGGCGAGTTGAACAGGAACTCGGCCAGCCGCTTGGCCAGCAGGGTCTTGCCCACTCCAGTCGGCCCCAGGAACATAAATGAGCCGATGGGGCGGTTGGGGTCGCGCAAGCCAACACGGTTGCGGCGGATGGCACGTGCAATCTTGTCAATAGCCTCGTCCTGACCGATGACCTGCTTCTTCAGCTCGTCGGTCATGCCCAGCAGTCGGATGCCCTCGCTCTGGGCAATGCGCTGAGTGGGCACACCGGTGATGAGTGCCACCACCTCGGCCACGTCCTGCTCGTCGACGGTCTCGCGGCGCGAATCCAGGTCTTTCTCCCATTGCTCCTTGGCATACTCCAACTCGAGCTTGAGGCGTTCCTGCAAGTCGCGATAGTTGGCAGCGCCCTCAAAGTTCTGAGCCTGCACAGCCTTGACTTTGTTCTGTTGAGCCTCGGCAATGCGAGCCTCCAGGTTTTCAATCTCCTTGGGCACCTCGACCTTGTTGATGTGGACACGCGAACCTGCCTCGTCCATGGCGTCGATGGCCTTGTCGGGGAAAAAGCGGTCGCTCACATAACGATCAGTCAGCCGCACACAGGCCTCGAGTGCCTTGTCGGTATAGTTCACGCCGTGGTGCTGCTCGTACACGTCCTTGATGTTGTGCAGAATTTCGAGTGTTTCCTCGGGGGTGGTTTGCGGAACAATCACCTTCTGGAAACGGCGCTCAAGGGCACCATCCTTCTCAATGCTCTTGCGATACTCGTCGAGTGTGGTTGCGCCGATGCACTGAAACTCGCCTCGAGCCAGCGAGGGCTTCAGCAAGTTGGCTGCATCCATCGATCCGCTGGCATTGCCAGCACCCACCAAGTTGTGTATCTCATCGATGAAAATGATGATGTTGGGATGCTTGACCACCTCGTCGATGAGTGTCTTGACGCGCTCCTCAAACTGTCCGCGATATTTGGTTCCTGCCACCATGCCCGCCATGTCAAGCGAGATGATGCGCTTGTCAAGGAGCACTCGAGCCACTTTGCGCTCGACGATGCGCTTAGCCAACCCTTCAATAATGGCGGTCTTGCCCACACCAGGCTCACCGATGAGGACAGGATTGTTCTTCTTGCGGCGGCTCAGGATCTGGGCCAGGCGCTCAATCTCTCGCTCGCGACCCACGACAGGGTCGAGTCGGCCCTGGGCAGCATCACGGGTGATGTCTTTACCATATTTGTCGAGCAATGGGGTGTCATTATTGTCACCCTTACTGACATTTCGTCGCTGTGTGCTTTTCTCATTGCCATGTCGCGCCTCACCAGGATGGTCGCCACTGGGCAAATCCTCATCCTCGTCATCCTCAGCAAAGTCGGCTCCGGCCACAGGCAGGATCGTCGCATCATGGTGGCGCATCAAGGCATTGATGTCATTATATTTCCTTTCCATTCAGTCGTTTGTATCGTGATTAGTATCTAAACTCTATAAAATCAGCCGACATTATCCATGCCAGACTTGACAACTTGAATTAGCAACAATTGTGCCAAGTGAAGTTTGCCTTGACAAATCCACCTAGCGCTTTTGGCCTTTGAGCAACTGCCAATGACAGATTGGTTTTGGCAAAAATAAGTGTTTTTAACAGCTCAAAAGAAATTCCCGACCGTTTTTTGCGTTTATCTCAAAAAAATATAGTAAATTTGTAGGTTCAAATTAGAAATAAACTGTAACAACATATCGATATGAAATTTAATATTCCTAGTAAACAGCTGCTTACGCGCCTCAATGCGGTGAGCAAGGTCATCAGCAACAAGAATGCCTATGCCATTCTCGACAACTTCCTCTTTGAACTTGAGGGAGAGAGATTGGTCATCACGGGCAGCGACATGGAAACACGCATGACGACTGCCATCGATGTTCCTGGCGCCGAAGGCAGTGCCAAGTTTGCCATCGACGTCAAACGCATGCTCAACCTGCTCAAGGAGCTTCCTGACACTGCCATGACATTTGATGTCAACGAAGAGACATTGGAGGTTAACATCACCTATCTCAATGGTAAGTTTAATTCAATGGCCTTTGATGGCAATGAGTATCCACTCAAGGCTCAAAGCGGCCAGGAATCGTTTACATTCAAGCTCACAGAGAAGGATATCTACGATGGCATTCAACAGACCATCTTTGCTGTTGGTGTCGACGAGATGCACCCTCAGTTCATGGGCATCTATTGGGACATCGTTCCCGATGGCATCACCTTTGTGGCCAGTGACTCGCACAAGCTGGTGAGATATCGCAAGACGCAAGTACAGCCCAACACCGAGCGCGGCTTCATCCTTCCTGCCAAGCCGGCTTCAATCTTGTGTGGCATTATCGACAAGAACGGCAAGAACGAAGTGTCAATAACCGTCGATGAGAGCAGTGCAACATTTGAGACAAGCGAGTATACACTCAGCTGCCGTTTCATCAACGGACGATATCCCAAGTATAATGCTGTCATTCCTGAGAACAACCCTTACACGCTCACCATCGACCGCCTGACACTGCTCACTGCATTGCGCCGTGTCAGTGTCTTTGCTGCAGTGGGTGGACTGATCAAGCTCGACATGCATCCCGACCACATCGTGCTCACTTCACAAGACCTGGATCACGCAACCAGTGCCGAGGAGACTGTGCAGTGCGAGTATGATGGCGCCGAAAACATGATTATGGGGTTCAAGAATGTTGACATCATCGAGGTGCTGAATAACCTTGACACTGAGATGGTGTGCATCAAACTCAGCGACCCAGCCCGTGCAGGCATCTTCTTACCCAGCCAACAGGAAGAAGGTGAGGACCTGCTCATCCTGCAGATGCCCATGATGATTTAGTCAGCACTGCTACATGGAACTTAAACTGAAACTTGAGCGCCCCATCGTCTTCTTTGACATTGAGACGACGGGGCTCAACATCACGCAAGACCGCATCATCGAGATCTCTTATATCAAGGTCTATCCCGATGGGAAGGAAGAGAAAGACTGCATGCGCATCAACCCTGGTATGCGCATTCCCAAAGAATCGACCAAGATTCACCATATCACCGATGATGACGTGCGCGACTGCCCGCCATTTGAACAGGTGGCCAAGCAGCTGCTATTGGTGTTTGACGGATGCGACATAGCAGGATTCAACAGCAACATGTTTGATATCCCAGTTCTTGACGAGGAATTCAGCCGTGCAGGCATTGCTTTCGATTGGAGCAAGTGCCACTTTATCGACGCACAGACCATCTTCCATAAGAAGGAAAAGCGCGATTTGGCTGCGGCATGTCAGTTCTATTGCGGTCACGAGATGGAGAATCATCACTCGTCGATGGCCGACACTCAGACAACCTATGACGTGCTGTGTGCGCAACTTGAGCGCTACGAAGACCTGGGACAAAAGGATGTTGAGCAATTGAGTGAATACTCATCACACACCAAGTTTGCTGATCTCAAAGGTTATGTCATTGTCAATGACAAAGGTCAGGAAGTTGTCAACTTTGGTAAGCACAAGGGCAAGGTGCTAGAGGAAGTGCTCAAGACCGACCGTGGATATGCCGACTGGGTGAACCGCAGCGACTTTCCTTCCAGCACCAAGCAGGTATTCTTGCGCATACAGCAGCGCGTTCGCGAGCAAGAGGCCGAGGCGCGCCGCCACAGCGAACAGCAACCGCCAACGGCAGCACAGCTCGAGCAGTTGCTCAAAAAGTTCAACTAAAACTCACATTCTTTGCATTCATGACACTCAAACGCATCTTCACCCTATGCTTGATGACCATCTTCCTCGCAGCAGCTCATGCCGAAGAAGAGGGCACCGAACTCAATTGCACTGTCGAGGTCAACAGCAGCAAGATACAGAATGTCAACAAAGAGATTTTCAACACCTTGCAGCAGTCCATCACCGAGTACCTCAACGACACAAAATGGACTGACGCACAATTTGCAGTCAACGAAAAAATCGTGTGCAAACTGCTGCTCGTGGTCAACAAGTATGACCAGGGCACAGGAAAGTTGGAAGGTGAGCTCACCATCCAGTCACAGCGTCCAGTCTACAACAGCAGCTACCTGACCACACTCATCAATTTCAAGGACACAAAGGTCGTCTTTGACTATCAAGAGGGCGACCAGTTGGTGTTCAACGAGCAGGATATGGAGAGCAACTTGACTGCCATTCTCAACTTCTATGCCTATCTCATCATAGCCATGGACTTTGACTCATTTGCGCTCAACGGCGGCGACCCCTACTATGAGAAAGCGGCCAATGTCGTTCGCATGGCACAGAGTTCGGGCGAGAGTGGATGGAAGGCATTTGAAGACCCCAAGAACCGCAGTGCGGTGTTGTCGGCTTTCACCGACAAATCTACCAGCCCAATCAGAGAAATCACTTACAACTACCACCGGCAGGGATTAGACCAAATGGTGGTCAGTGTCGACAAGGGACGTCAGACCATCACCAAGCAGTTTGAACTGCTCAAGAATGTCTATGACGCACAACCCATGAGCGTATGCCTGTCGATGTTCAAGGACGCAAAATTTGATGAGCTGGTCAACATTTACAGCAAGGCAAATCAGAACGAGAAGGATGAGGTCTATGAAATCCTTAATGGCATCTATCCCGCCGAGCAAGAACGACTGAACAAGATCAAAGCAGAGCCTGAGCGCTAACCAATGGCGTAGACAGCTCAATATGCTTGATTCCTGATTCTTAATGCTAAATTCTTAATTGAAAAAAGGGTGCTTTCGCGACTCTATATATCCAACTACGCGCTCATTGACCAGCTGGAGATAAACTTCCAAACCGGGCTCACCATTATCACCGGCGAGACCGGTGCAGGCAAGTCCATCCTGCTCGGTGCGTTGTCGCTCATATTGGGTGAACGTGCCGATGCTAAGGCCATGCGCAACACAAACAAGAAAACTATAGTCGAGGCAACGTTTGATATCACTGGATATCAACTGGAACCGCTTTTCGCTGAAATGGATATCGACTATGACCAGCATGAGTGCATCCTGCGACGCGAGATAGCGACCAACGGGCGTTCTAGAGCATTTGCCAACGACACTCCTGTGCCTCTAAACTTCATGCGCGATGTGGCCACTCGTCTAGTAGACATCCACTCACAGCACAGCAACATGCTCCTGTCCAAGCCTCAGTTTCAACTCGACATCATCGATTCGCTAGCCGACAATGCTGAGCTCAGGGCACAATATGCCGAAGTTTACCAACACTATCGCCAAGTCGAGCAGCAACTCAAGCAGCTCACCGAGCAATGCCAGCGCGCAAGGGGAGAGGAGGACTACTTGCGGTTTCAGCTCAAACAGCTGCAAGACATGAACCTCAAGCCCGGTGAGGACATTGAGCTTGAAGCTGAGCAGGCCAAACTGAGCAATGTTACCGAAATCAAGCAGGCGTTGTGGGAAATCGAGCACCTGCTAACCGACGAGAACAATGCTGTCATCGACAGTCTCAAGGTCATCACAGCAAGGCTTCAAGCGATTGAGACTATGATGCCCTCATTGCAGGGCATGGCCGAGCGCGTCGATTCGGCACTGATCGAGCTCAAGGACATCGCCACAACGGTCAGCAACGAGCAAGAAGCCCTGCAATTGGACCCCGAGCAGTTGCTGTTCATCGAAAACCGTCTTAACGACATTTTCTCGCTCGAGCAGAAACACCAAGTGCAGACGGTCGACCAGCTCATTACAGTTCAGAATGACTATGAAGCACGTCTCGGTTCGCTTGACACCAGCGACCAGCACGTGCAGCAACTGCATGAGCAGCTCGAGCAACTGAATGCTCAAGCCACACAAGTTGCCGAGCAGCTGACATCCACTCGCCGCAACGCCGCAAAGTCTTTTGCTCAACAATTGGTGGACCGAGCCAAATTGTTGGCATTGCCCAACCTGCAGTTTGACATCGATTTTAAACCCACCGCCCACCTGACCCCAACGGGAGCTGACGCACTGGAATTCCGCATGGCCTTTAACAAGAGCCAACCGCTCATGCCCGTCAAGGACACAGCATCTGGAGGCGAGATCTCACGGGTCATGCTGTGCATCAAGGCCATCGTGGCACAGAGAGTCAACCTGCCCACCATCATCTTTGACGAGGTGGACACCGGTGTCAGTGGCGACACGGCCAGCCGCATGGGAGAGATGATGGGCGACATCGCGCGCAACATCCAGGTCATCGCCATCACACATCTGCCACAAGTGGCCTCGCATGGCGACAACCACCTTAAGGTCTATAAGAGCGATGAGGCAGACCAAACCAAGACATTTGTCACCTCGCTCGACAGCGAGCAACACATCATGGAGATAGCCCGCATGCTCAGCGGAAAAGGGGTCAACCAGGCAGCCATCGATAATGCCAGGGTTCTTATTCAACAAAACAAAGCGTTATGAATCAGAAGACGGAAAACAAGTATATCTATGGTATCCACGCCATCATCGAAGCCATCCAGGCTGGCAATGAAATAGATCGGCTCTACGTCAAGAAGGACATGAGCAGTGATCTGGCTCGTGATCTGCTGGCGGTGGCTCGTGAACACAATGTGCCCGTGCTACGTGTACCGGTTGAGCGCATCAACCGCATCACTCGCAAGAACCATCAGGGCGCACTGGCCATGCTGGCTGCTATCTCTTATTATAAGGTTGAGCAAGTGGTGCCCATGCTCTTCGACCAGGGCGACAACCCCTTCCTCATTATCCTTGATGGCGTCACTGATGTTCGCAATTTCGGTGCCATTGCCCGGACTTGCGATTGTGCTGGAGTCAATGCTATTGTGCTTCCTGAGCGCGGCAGCGTGTCGGTTGGTGGCGATGCCATCAAGACATCGGCTGGCGCACTCAATTATGTACCCGTCTGTCGAGAGAGCAACCTGGTCGACGCGATCAGGTATCTCAAGGACTCTGGCTTTAGCATAGTTGGCACTAGCGACAAGAACGCATGCAACTTTACCCAAGCCGACTATACCGGCCCCGTTGCCATTGTGCTGGGTGCCGAAGACAGAGGCATCTCAGACGAGGTGATGCGCCTATGCGACAAACGAGTGGTCATTCCTGAATTTGGCCACATCAACTCACTCAATGTCTCGGTGGCTGGTGGCATCATCATGTACGAGGTGGTGCGACAAAGGCTGAATGACAACCAAATTGTCGACTGAATTTGGCAGGTTCGACGATTTTAACTACCTTTGCACTTTCAATCCTTCATTTGATATGATTAACCGAGTACTCATCAGGGTCAAAGTGGTGCAGATGCTATACAGCTACATGCTCACCAGACCCGAGCGAACATTTGAACAGGCGTTGCAGGATTTGCAGGCCAGTTTTGAGAAGTCCTACGACCTCTACCTGTATCTCATCAAACTCATACCAGACCTGACCTACATCGAGGAGCGCCGTCTGGACGATGCGAAGCACAAGTTTCAGCCCACCGAGGACGAGCTGAATCCCAACACACGATTCATCGACAACCAGTTGACGCGTGCCATCAACGACAACCCTGCCGTCGAAAAGATTTTCCGCGATCACATGATATCGTGGAACGATGACCCCATCTTCATGCGGCTGCTGCTCGACAAGATCCGCAATAGCGAGGTCTATCAAGACTACATGGCGCTACCGTTTACCGACCTGATGAGCGACACTGAGGTGTGGCGTCAACTGCTTCGCAAGGTGATTCTGGATGACGAGGACGTCGAGGAACAGTTGCAGAACCGGTCATTGTACATCAGCAGTGAGGACTTGGAAGTCATGGGACAATTTGCTATCAAGTCGCTCTCCAAAATCGCAGATGGAGAGGACGATCCCATCAAGCCCATGTTCAAGGACCAGGAGGACAGTGTCTTCGGTGAAGAATTGTTCAGCAAGACCGTTCGAGACATGGACGACAACAATGTGCTCATTGACAGCTGTGTGCGTTCAGAACGTTGGGACCGCACACGCGTTGCGCTGATGGACCGCATCATCATGTGCACAGCCATCACCGAACTCAAATGCTTCGAAAAGATACCCGCATCAGTAACCCTGAACGAATATATTGACTTAGCCAAAATATTCAGCACACCACAGAGTGGCCAATTTGTCAACGGCGTTCTCAATGCTGTTGTCGACGAGCTGCGCTCGCGTGGACGCATCAACAAGTAATCATTTAACATTATTCAATATCTTATGCTAAACAATTTCATTCTTCTCCAAGCCGCAAGTGGCGAAGGCAGCGGCATGACATCTCTTATCATGATTGTCTTGCTCATCGTCATCTTCTACTTTTTCATGATCAGACCTCAGTCGCAGAAACAGAAAAAAATCAACCAGTTCCGCCAGGGACTTCAGAAGGGCGACAAAGTCATGACAGCTGGTGGCATCTATGGCAAGATACGTGAAGTGAAGGACAAAGTTGTTGTTCTTGAGATCACCAAGGGAGTTGATATCACCATCGACATCAACTCAGTCTACCAGTCGGCACAGGATGTAGCCGAAACGGGAGCAGATCCTTCACAGAAGCAATAAGTCTCTGCCACCACTCATGTTGCAGAAGGTCAAACAATGGATTGACGGGTGGCTTGAACGCATTC
>DEKO01000101.1:0-2849 GCA_002353885.1 Porphyromonadaceae bacterium UBA2720 | reverse complement strand
ATTCAAGCCACAGACATGAAGTCGAGCAAGTCGAGGTCGATATTGCTCTATCTATTCTTTGTACTCATCTCTGCCATATTGTGGTGTTTTTTGACATTCAACAACCTCATCACTGTGGATGTTGAATTGCCTGTGAATCTTGTCTCCAAACCGGCTAATGTGAGATTGCTCACCCATGTGCCCGACACAGTCACCGTCTCGGTCAAGGACAAGGGGTCATCTTTTATCAAGTATCTGTTCAAATCACCGCCAACACTGGAGCTCAAGTTTAGCGACTATGCTGACGGTGACGGGGTGTTCAAAGTTGACGCTGCGCAGCTCAAGAAACTGGTGCAGCGGCAATTGGGGCGCAACTCTACAATTGCCTCCATACTGCCAGAGAACATCAATGTCAAGTACACTGATGGCCCTGGCAAGGCTGTACCTGTCGTGGTAGATATTGAGGTCAAGCCCGAACTCCTTTACACTCAGACAGGTCCTGTGGTCAAAAGTGCAGACACCGTCATGGTCTATGGTGACGCTAAGACATTATCGGCAATCACTGAGGTCTACACCTATCACGTCAAGGCGACACAACTCACCGACACTTTCCGCCGCAAGGTGTCTATTGCCCCATTGCGAGGAGCGGTTGTCGAACCCAGGTCGATTGAGATTATGGTACCCATCGAAAACATGGCCTCGCATCACCAGAAGGTGCAAATTGCTGTGCGCAATGTTCCACAAGGAACCAAGGTCATTGTTTTCCCATCCAGTGTTGACGTGTCGTTCAGAGCGCCGGTCAGCGCCCTCAAACGCAAGGGTGAGGTGACTGCAGTTGTTGATTACAATGCCATCGTCGCAAGCCATACTAATAAGGTGGCGGTAACAGTAGGGGAGGCCCCGGCAAGTTACCAAGACTTCAGGCTCTCGGTCGACTGTGTTGAGTATATTGTCCAGAAACTGAAGCCATGAGACGAGTAATTATCACAGGAGGCATCGGCAGTGGCAAGAGCGTGGTCTCACACATGTTGCTTGTCATGGGTTATCCAGTTTATGACTGCGACTCTCGCGCCATTGATCTCATTGATACCGACAGCTCGCTCAAAGCCGCCATTGTCGAGCTATTGGGAAAGCAAGCCTATGACAAAAATGGCCACTACGACCGCCAATGGGTTGCACAGCAGGTTTTCACCGACCGCTCATTACTCGACAAAATCAACAATCTGGTTCATCCAGCAGTATTGCGAGACATCGAGCGATGGTCTCAGCAGCAAAGCGGCAGCTATTGCTTTGTCGAGACAGCCCTGATGCGCCAAAGTGGCTTAAACATGCTGGCCGATGTCATCTGGCGCGTCACGGCCCCCGACACATTGCGTATCGACCGTGTCAGACGACGCAGTGGACTCACAGCACACCAGGTCATGGAACGCATCGAGGCACAGCGCAGCAAGGAAGCTCCTTTTGACGAAGAGATTGTGCTCGTCAATGACGGATGCCGCCCACTATTGCCTCAGGTCATGGCAGCTCTGCAGGCATAAACATCAATAACATCATTGCAAACAAAAGAAATTCATCATAAAACAACTTAAAGAAATGCTTAAAGAGATTCTTTCAATCGCCGGGAAACCCGGACTTTACAAGTTAATCTCATACGGCAAGAACATGCTTGTCGTCGAGAATCTGGAAACCAAAAAACGCCTACCTGCTTATTCGCGCGACCGCATTGTCTCGCTTGGAGACATTGCCATCTATACTACCGACGAAGAGGTGCCATTGGCTCAGGTCATGCAGAACATCTGCCAAAAATATGAGGCCAAGGCCATTGACATCAAACAATACAAGACCAATGACCAGCTTGATGAGTTTTTCAAGGAGGTTCTTCCCAACTACGATGTGGATCGCGTTTACAAGAGCGACATCAAGAAAATGATCACTTGGTACAACCTGCTCATTGGAGCCGGAATCACCGACTTCACCGTCAAAGAAGAGGAGAATACCAAGGAAAGCAAAGAGACCAAGGAAGAGAACAATTCTTAGTTCTTCATTTGATATAGGAATTATGGCCAGTGTGCGACATATCATCACTTTGATGTTGGTGTTGACACTGGCCTTTTCTTCATGCCGCAGCAAGAAAGAGGTAACCCACACGCCCAAACCACGCACCACTCGCACAACAGATCACGACGGCGGCAGCAAGACCGAGACCGACAACGATCGCTGGAAGCGCCTCGACATACCGCTGACCCGGCACGACAACAAACATCTCTACCATGAACTGCGCCAATGGCTGGGAACACCTTACAAGTATGCTGCCGCCAACAAGGGTATTGGCACCGACTGCTCAGGCATGGTTATGATGGTATACAAAGAGGTGTTTGACATCAAGTTGGAGCGGAACTCAGCAAGAATCTTTGAACGCAACTGCCGCAAGGTCAGCAAGGACAAGTTGAAGGAGGGTGACCTCGTGTTTTTTAACAATGGTGGCGACCGGATCACACATGTGGGCATCTATCTCAAGAATGGCTACTTTGTGCACGCTTCGTCGTCGCGTGGTGTTATAGTCAGCCACCTCACCGAGCGCTACTATGTCACACACTTCCATTGTGCTGGGCGTGTCATTGCCCCTGACGATTGATGGCCATGTAAAAAAAGAGGATATCTTGACGATATCCTCTTCTAGGTAGCGGGACTGAGAATTGAACTCAGGACCTCCGGGTTATGAATCCGACGCTCTAACCATCTGAGCTATCCCGCCTCTCCATTATACACATTCGGTCTGTTGCCGAATTGCGAGTGCAAAGGTACTGCTTTTTTCTGAACTGGCAAACAAAAAACGTCTTTTTTTGCGAAAAAAGACGTTTTTTCGCTCT
>DEKO01000165.1 GCA_002353885.1 Porphyromonadaceae bacterium UBA2720 | reverse complement strand
TCAGCATAGCTCGAGCAAGCTCGTTCTCTGCATTCGGCTTGCACCATTGGTTGGTCGCGAGCACTTCGTGGTTATCACAGATTTGGAAGGATCATATTATTCTGCAATATCTGCTTGATCTGCGTGAGATTCTCTTGCCTAGCTGTCACTCGTCGCCATCATCAATCATGCCGCCAGGAATGCCAAAGTCGGCCTGGTTGAGGCTGTCGGGGATGACATCGATGGCCTGGCGCCGATATTCCTCGCGTACGAGCGCCTGCGGGTCACGCTTGGCATAGTGGCGCATGCGGCGATAGCGACGGCGGCACAGAAAGCGCTCGACCAAATAGGCCAGCACAAACATCACACCGACCAAGACCCAAAGCATGAAGTAGGCCGTGGACTGCTGGTCGAGCGTGGCACCATTAGTCTGCATCTGCTCATAGGCGTTGACGGCCCATGTGGACGGAATGAAGTTGCCCACGATGAGCCATAGCGGACTCATCGAGGCACGCGGCCACGAGATGCCCGAGAGGAAGACAAAGATAAGCGAAGTGAACACCAGCGCAATGAAGGTGGACTCGCGGTCGTTGGCAAAGACCTTGAGCGCCTGGCCCATAAACGACGAGGCCAGCAAGAAGGGTAATGCCAGCACCAGAATGCTGCGCAAGTCGCCCACCTGGGGGAAGTCGAAGAACTTGGGAGCGACAAACAGGGTGTAGACCGTGGGGATGATGTAGATCATCCAGTAGCACAACGACTTGCCCAGTATGGACGCCGCCACACCGGCAGGAATCTCCAACGGGTCGACGCCCTGGTTGTGCAATCGGCGCTCGCGGCTGCCACCATGCAGCATGCAGATGCCCAGCAGCATGCTCTGCTGAAGCACCAGGATGAAGATGGCGGGCAAGATGGCCGACGCCAGACCCATGCCGGTGTTGCCCAGCGCCACCTGCTCGTTGCGGATGGTGCCCGGCGAGATGTTGACCGGCACAACACTCAGGCGCTGATGCAGCAAACGGCTGTTGAACTCCTGCTGCACATTGGTCACACCCACCAATATCTGCTTGTAGCGGAACATCAGGCCCATGTCGCAATAGACCTCGACGTGGGTCTGCTCGCCACGATGGATGTGACGACCGAAACCCTGGTCAAAGTGGATGATGCCATAGCACTGCTTCTGATGGAGGCAACGCCGAGCATCGTCGATGCTGGGCACATATTGCACCACACACACCTCGGGGGTGGCGTCCAAGGCACGGGCAAAGGCACGACTGTCGGCCGACCGATCGTCATCGACCACGACAACGGTCACATCACGGGCTGTCTCGGTGTTATAGATCAGCGCATAAAGCACAGGATAGACCAGACACAAAATCAGGAAAAAGATAATTACGCCCTCGTCATGAAACGAGAACCATATCTCGCGCTTCCACACCTTGAACAGGTCATAGAACCAGCGCACAACCGGATTGTCACGACCAACTCTCATGGCACATAGATGGGCTTGATGCACTCACGCTTGAGGCGCCACAGCAGCGGCCATGGCAACGCCACAAAGACAATGAGCGCAGCATAGTAATAACGTGAATAATAGAACGGGATGCCGTTGAGCGCCTGGTCGATCGACAGCAAGAAGTAGTACTTGATGGGTACCACATAGCCGATGGCACGCACCCAGGGGTACATCGCCTCCTCGGGCAACGAGAAACCACAGAACGAGAACGACAGCATGCCCAGCAGCGTGCACAGGGTCGTGCCCAGACGGAAATTGGGAGCGATGCACATCATCAGCAGGGCAAAACCCTGGTTGGCCAGCACAAACAGAGGCATAGCCAGAATCATGTGCCAAGGATTGCAGTTGAGCGGCAAGCCATAGACACGATACATCAAGAACTGGATCATCCAACCCGTGCATGTGAAGATGAACATGTGCGGAGCCAGCTTGCCCAACAGCGCAAACTCTATCGAACGGCCAGCCGAGGCAATCCACTCGCGGCAAGTGCCATACTTGAGCTCAGTGCCGATGCTGAACGACGTGGTGAGCATAATGAACAAAGCCAACAAGCAGGGTATGAACGACAGGTTGAGGTAGTAGCTATAGTTCAGCCATGGATTGCCCAAGGCGTGCACCTGTGTCAAGATGGGCTGCAGCAGCGTCATCACGCCGCGGTCGGTGAGCAGGCCAGTGGCTTCGAGCGTGGTCTTGGCTATGGCACCGTTGGCCAGCATGGTGATGGTCTTGAAACCCTTGTACTGCATCGACGCGGGCGGGAAGTAGGCATAGTTGATATAGTAGCTCACCACCGGCTCTTGCCCACTGAGCGCCTTGTGCTCAAGCCGCTCGGGCATGACGATGAAGCCGTAGATGTCGCCGCGCTGCAGTGCCTTGATGGCCTCGTCATAGTTGGTGTAGTGCTGGCGGATGTCAACCTGCTGCATAGCCATGAGGTTGCGCTCGATGCGCCGCGACACCATCGAGTTGTCGAGGTCGACAATGCCCACTGGCACACGGTGCACTCCCCCATCCTTCATCAGGTCGAGCAGGAAGATTGAGCAACCGATGGGTAGCACAATCATCACCAGCCAGTAGAGCTGGCGCCGCACCAGCTGCACCAGACCTCGCTTGATCGACTCGTTGAAAAATAACCTCATGAGATGTTAGACGTTAGACTTTAGTTGGCTCGAATGCTCGAACAATCGAACAATCGAATGCTCGAACAATCGAAACCCGAAACTCAAAACTTACTTGAGAATGACACTCATGCCGGGACGGAAGTTCTCGATGCGAGCCTCGGGACGCGCCTTCACCTCAAAGGTCTTGGAGTCATACTGCCCATAGGCCTTCGTGGCCTGCCACACGGCATAGGTGCCCATGTCGTGAACATAGAAGACCTTCATCTTCACATCCTTCAGCCCCAGGGCAGGGATGTCGGTGGTGATGACCTTGCCCATCGGCAGGTCCTTGAGCATCTCCTCACGCACACTGAACGACACCCACATGTCGTCCATGCGGGCTATCGACACCACTGGGGCACCCATGGCCACAAGTTCGCCCTCCTGAGGGTAAATCTGTGCCACCTCGCCATCGCACGGCGCCAGCAGATACTGGTCCTCAAGCAACGACTGCACCTCCATCACCGTGCCTCGGGCAGCATTGGCCACACTCTTGCTGGCAGCCTTGTCCTCGCGCTGGGCACCATTCACCGCCATGTCATACTGGCTCTTGGCTGCCTGCACCTGTGCCGCGGCAGCGTCGGCAGCAGCCTTGGCCTCATCGCGCTTCTGCTCGGTGACAACACCTTGCTCAAACAGCGACTGCATGCGCTGATAGGTCTTCTGGGCGATGGTCTCGGCAGCAATGGCCTGCTGCCACATGTTGTAGGCACTCTTCTTGATCTCGTCACGCGTGCCGGCATCCACCTTCTGCGTTTGCGAGGCTGCCGCATTGGCCATCTGCTGAGCCTGATAGAGCTTGGCATCGGCCGTCGACGAGTAGACCTTGGCAATCGTGTCGCCACGGTGCACCATCTGTCCCTCGGTGACATAGATGCGTTCCACCCTGCCGGGCAGCTTGCCCGACACCCTCACCTGGTCGCAGTCGGCCTGCCCCTGCGTCGTGTCTTTGGGCGGCTGCACGAGCACAAGTCCCAACACGGCAATCATGGCCATAGCCACAGCAAACACTCCGATGGCGGCCAGCAGTGCGCGGTCTTTCTTGCGGACGATGGTCCGCTGTTGGTTATTATCCATATTTTTAGCTTTTAGTTTTTAGACGTTATATCTTAGACTTTAGACGTTAGATGTTAGACGTTAGACTTTTGTCAGTAGTTAAAGGAGTTTTTTTTAGTAGTTAAAGGAGTTAAGGAGTTAAGGAGTTAAGACGAATGTCTTGTTGCTTCTTGTCAGGACTTAACTACTAAAAAAAGTATTGTCTTAACTCCATTTGCATAATCTTGGCTGCGCCTCAGCATAGCATGAGCGAGCTCAGCTCTGCATTCGGCTTGCAAAAGATTTAACTACTTAACTACTAAGCAAAAAGCCAAAAGGCTCCCTAGCGCAATGGTTCGCCCAAGACCTTGCTCAGATAGGTGTCGCACAGGCGCACGTCAATCTCGGCATCAATCTTCTCGCTGTTGGCCATCAGCCATGCCGTCTGTGCCGTCATCACGTCATCGCTAGTGCCCACACCCTCCTTGAAGGCTACTTGCGCCACGCGCAGGTTCTCGTTGGCCTTGTCCAGGTTGGCCTTCGTGGCATTGTAGGTCTTCAGCGCTTCTTGGTAGCGGAAGTTGGCCTGGCTCACCTGCAGCGCCACCTTCTCCTGCACATCGGCCAGCTCCAGCCGCTTGGCCTTGGCCTCGGCCTCGGCCTGACGCACCTTGCTGCTTAGCGCACCACCGTGCCACAGTGGCACACGCACCATCGCCCCAACCGCAAAGGCCAGGCCGAAACGGTTTTTGAACCCGTTGTAGCTGTTGGGATTGGTCGCATGATAGGCACCGAACGCCGCCACCTGTGGCAACATCTCGCTGCGAGCCACCTTCACCTTCTGGTCATAGACCTCGGTGGCCAGATGCAGGGCGCGGATATCGTTGCGGCGGGCATAGACCTGACTCAAGTCGTAGGCCATGGGACGCAGCGATTCGTCAGCCACTGTCTCACGGTCCTCATCCACCAGGTGCAAGTCGCTGTCCACAGGCAGACCACACAGCTGCGCCAGGTGCATGCGCGACAGCGCCAACCCGTTGTCAACCTTGGTCAGCGCCACCTGAGCCTCGTTGAGCTTCACATCCACCGAGAGCAGTGTGGCACGTGTTGCCACACCCTCGCCCAGCATCTTGTTCACATCGCGCTGCAGCGACTCCAGCAGATCGACATAGCCCTCCGCCAGCCGTTGCTTGGCTTTGAGCGACACCACCTGCCAGTAGGCCGCATCCACGTCGTAGATCACGTCTTGCGCCTTGTTGTCGCGCAACGACCGTGCAATCTCCTCGGCATAGCGCGTGATCTCGTTCATCGCCTTGATCTTCCCACCCATATAGATGGGTTGCGTCACCGTCACCGCCGCAGCCATGATGTTGTGGATGTTATAGGTCATCGCGCTCTTGGGCAGCAGCGCCACCTGTTGCGGGATGGGTTGCCCGTTGTTCATGATGGGCTCTCCTGTCATCGGGTTGGTCACCACGTTGAACTCATAGCCCTGCTTCTCGAGGCTGAAGGTCTTGACTGGCAGCAGGGCGTCCTGCTCGATGAGCGACACCTTCTTTTGATTGTAGATATACGATGCCTGAAAGTCGATGTTGGGCAGATAGGCCGCATGGGCCTCCTGACGCTGATAGCCAGCCTTCTCAATCTCGATGTCGGCACGACGTATCTCCTTGTTGTTGCGCAGCGCCATTGCACGGCACGAGTCCAGTGAGACAACAGGCTGAGCCACAGCAAACAAACAACCGACTAGGGCTATAAAAAAAATAATCCTTCGCATACTTCATTGAAATTTAGCACGCAAAGTTATAAAAAAACAATTTAACGAAAAACCATAGGCGAAAAAATGAACCACACCTATCGAAATTTGGAACACTACCTGTCCCAGTCGTCCATCTCTAACTCTCCATTGCTGAGCGCCCGGTCATTGTCCATGTCGGCACCGCTCCACTCATCATCCTCGAGCATGACATAGTTCTGATTGACACACGACGCCGTGCCACACCCCAGAGCAGCGCATGCCACAATCAAACCTATTGCACGTAACAATTTCATGGCCGCAAAGATACAAAAAATCTGCTAATACGCCATAACAATTAAGAATTAAGAATTAAGAATTAAGAGGCTGCCAAGCTGGGTTTTGCACACTGAACACTGTGAATTCACAGAAAAAAATAAACAAAATCTGTGTGAGATAAAAAAACAACTCAAACAACTACAACAACTCTTATTCTGCTGATATCTATTTTTGGAAGACAACACGGACAACGAGGACAATTATTTCATCTTGACAATCAGCTTGGACTTGTCTATATCAATGAATTGTCCGTATTGTTTTCTAAACCCAAAAAATCTGTGTAAATCTGTGATAATCTGTGTGAGACTTAATCTGCGTGAGATTAGAAACAGCCAGGCGGTAGGGAGTCCCCCCAACCCCATCGGATGCAGCACGCTACGTCCCTACAAGGCAAAAAGCTAGCTTTTTAAATGGGAACTATATACCTGTTGTCCCCTAGGGAGCCCCCCTCGGTCCCCCCTGAAGAGGGGGAGGCTCAGAGTGGCAGAATATAGCACACAGATTTACACAGATCTACACAGATTTAGAAATATTTTTATCTGTGAGAATCTGTGATGATCTGTGTGAGATTAAGAAAACAA
>DEKO01000013.1 GCA_002353885.1 Porphyromonadaceae bacterium UBA2720 | reverse complement strand
ATTGGTGCTCACCATCGTCTTCTTCGAACGCCTGCACCGTAGCATCTTTGATGCCCGGGAACTCGCGGATGACGCTCTCGACCTCTTTCAGCTCGATGCGGAAGCCACGAATCTTGACCTGGCCGTCGCGGCGGCCCACAAACTGGATGTCGCCCGATGGCAAATAGCGCACGATGTCGCCCGTGCGATAGACGCGGGCATACTTCTCGTCGGTGGTGAAGGGGTTGGTGATATAGACCTCGGCAGTCTTCTCGGGGCGGTTGAGGTAGCCCCGGCTCACCTGCGGCCCGGCCACCCACAACTCGCCAGCGGCACCGACAGGCAGTCGGCGTCCCTGCGGGTCGACGATGTAGAGCCGCATGTTGTCGAGCGGCTTGCCGATGGGGATGTCGCGCATCTTGCGGTCGACGAGATAGGTGGTGGTGAAGATGGTGCACTCGGTGGGGCCATAGACATTGTAGAAGCGATAGCCCTGTGGTGGTGTGAGCGATGCCAGTTTCTCACCGCCGGTCGACAGGTGCAGCAGCGAGTGGTTCTCGATGCTGGTGGCAAACTGGTAGCCAACCTGCGTGGTCATGAACGAGTGGGAGATGTGCTGCTGCTCGAAGTAGTCGTTGAGGGCAATCAGGTCGAGGCGTATCTCCTCGGCAATGATGTGTACTGTGGCTCCACACGTCAGGGCGGGATACATGTCCATCATGCAGGCGTCGAAGCCATAACTGGCGTAGGCAGCTACACTATGCTCGGCATGCAGGTCATAGAAGCGCTGATACCAGGCGCAGAAAGCCACCAGATTGGCGTGGGTGAGCTGGCATCCCTTGGGGATGCCGGTCGAGCCCGATGTGTAGAGCAGGATGAACAGTTGCTCGGGACGGATGTCCACCGCTGGCAATGTGGCTGCCGGCAGGGCGTCAATGTCGCGGGTGAGCAGCACCTCGCCCTCGTACTCGTTGACCAGCTCGCGCAGCGTCTCGTCGACGATGAGCAGCTGGGCATTGGCGTCCTTCATCATGAAGTTCAGTCGCTCTTGCGGATAACTGGGGTCAAGCGGCTGATAGGCGCAGCCAGCCTTGAGCACGCCCAGCGAGGCGATGGCCATCCACTGGCATCGCGGAATGAGCACCGACACCACATCCTCGGTCTTCAATCCCTTGCCGACAAGGTAGGCGGCGATGCGGTCGCTGATGGCATCGACTTGGGCATAGGTGTACTGGAGGTCTTTGTAGACCACAGCCACGTTGTCGGGTGTGGCCTGTGCCTGGCGTCGGAAGAGCGACACGATGGTCTGCGACGCGTCATAATCCACATCATTCTCGTTGAATGTGTCGAGCAGCTTGACCTGCTCTTGAGTCGCGATGTCGATGTCGGTCAGCTGCTTGCGCGTGAGCATGCCTTCGATCGCAGCCTCGTAGCTCTCGAGCAGTTGCGCGATCAGCTCATGTGAATACTCATTGCTGTTATACTCGGCCTTGACATGGCACTTGCCCTCGAAGACGAACACCTTGAGGTAGAGCGATGCCTCGAGCGTACTGTTGCCCAGTCGCACGGTCTGCATGGGCATGCCTCCCATCGTCTCGTTGTCAAAGAGCTGTCCATGCCAGGCAAACATGGCATTGGTCTGCAGGTTGAGGTCGGTGACCACATCGCTGTAGGAGTAGATCTGATGCTCGCGGCATCCGCTCATCTGCTGTTGCGCCTGCATCAGATAGTCGACCACGGGCATGTCGGGGGTGAACTTGGCATAGACGGGCAGGGTCTTGACCGTCATGCCCACGCTGCGGCCGAAACGCTTGTCGTTGCGGCCGTTGTAGACGGTGGTGAACAACGACTCGCCCTCGTTGTTATACTTGGCCAGCACGAAGGCAAAGGCCGTGGTGAAGAGTGTGCTCTTGAACACGCCGCTCTGCTTGCAGAAGTCCTCGACCCGCGCCATGTCGGTGCCCAGGACACGCAACTGATTGTCCTCGCTATGAACCGGGTCGTCGCGGTCGGGGATAATCTGCGTGAAGGTGTCGCTGCAGTTGAAGTTTTCGGCATACCATTGCTTGGCCTGGTCAAATGCCGGCGACTTGCGCCCCTCGCACTCGTCGATGGCCACTTGGGCCATGGTCAACTGCTCGGGCTGGATTGCCTCGCCACGATAGGCCTTGTCGATGTCTTGCAGCATGATCTGCATGGATGTTCCGTCGACGATGATGTGGTGATAGTCGAGGAACAGATAGATGTGCTCAGCGTCCTGCATCAGCCGGATGTGGAACAGGCGGTCGCCCACGATGTCGAAGGGAACCGTGAGTTGCGGTTTCACCGCCTCGATGTCATCGATGTGCTCGACTTGCAGGCTCCACTGCTCGCGATCGAGGTCGATGGTCTGCAGCGGCTCGCCGTCATCATCGCGCTCGATGCGCGTGAACAGTGTGGGATGCGCCCACACGGCAGTCTCAACTGCCTGGCGCAGGCGCTCGATGTCGAGACTCTTGTCCAGGACATAGATGTATGGAAGATTGTAACAGGCCTCGCCAGCATGGTTGACACACTCGACATAGAGGCCATACTGCGATTTGCTTAATGGTGCTGATTGCTTCATATATTTTAGACGTTAGACATTAGTCGTTAGACATTGGTCGTTATTATATCGTATGCTCGAGCAATCGAATGCTCGAGTAATCGAATGCTCGAATGCCCGCAACTCGAAACTACCACTTGAAATTTAAAATGCGTGGGTTGACCGTGAGCATGAGCCATGCCCAGTGCATGTGCTTCTTGCCCTCGACGCGCTGCAAGCGCTCAAGGGTGCTGGAGCCGTGCATGTAGGTGTAACCTGCGCTGACCTTGACAAACTTGATGGGGGTGTAGCTGGCTGTGAACTCGAACTCGTGCCCCAGTGTGCGGCTAGCCCCATTGATACGCTCGGCAGTCATCAGATAGTGATACTGCATCGAGATGTCCATGGGTTTGATGGGCTTAAAGCGCGCACCGGTATACAGGTTCTGAAGGCCGGGTGTATATCCGCCGTAGTAGGCACTGACATAGAAGAAGTCCATTGCGCCATAGAACTGGTGGTGCGAGCCATAGATGGTGTTGAAACCGCGCACCTGGGTGTGCTGTGCCAGCCCGATCGTACCAATTTGTGGCACGGTCGGGTTGGGGTCACCACTCAGATAGTCATAGCCGCCAGTCACTCGCCATTGCCAGGTGGGGTCATACTCAGCCTTGACGCTCGTCATCCAGGCCTTGATGGGGATGTGAAACTCGTCGGTGCCCATCTGCCGATAGTAGGCTGCCTCTAGATTCCATTGCCTGGGACTGAACTTGACAAAACCACCGATGAGCTGCTGGTGCTCAACTTTGGGATCTTCTTCTTGGTCGTTCTGCAGGCCCATGTCCATGAACAACAACGACGCACCCAGCGGGATGCGCTTGAAGTCGTAGTGGTACCAGCCTGTGACCATGCTGCGGTAGACTTGCGCACCACTCGAGGTGGTGTACATCGTACCACCATAGACATTCCACGCCTGCTGGTTGAACGCAAGGACGAGATGGGCTTTGTGCCCATGACCCTCATAGCCCAGCTTGACGGCATCGTGCGAGTTGGCGGCCATTGCCCAGTCGTTACGTCCCAAGATGCGCTCGTCGTCGTAGGCCAACTCCTGTCGGCCGACAGTGGCAAACAAGCCATTGTTGGCACGCAGCGTGGCCCAGGCCTCCGAGAGGTTGAATGCGCCCTTGCCCTGTTGGCCCCACACGCCCGAATGCTGGGCGGTGATCTTGGCCTCAAGGAACGACCGCTGGTAGCCGACGGACAGGCGTGTGCGTGCCATCACAAATTGCGCGTGGTCCTCGGCAAACTCTGGAGCCGCCGGGAAACCGCCATAGCGCAACTCGCCACGGGTCATCAGGTTGGCATCGATTGCCAGGGTGTTGGGCTTCTCTTTGATGGTGTCTTGCTGCTGTGCTGCGCCACAAAGCGGCAGTAGAAGCACCGACAGCAGGCCCATCGCCTTGATCTCGGTTGATAATTTGCTCATGAGCCTACTCAACATGGAACAGATTGATGAGGCCTGTCATGGTGAACACGCTCTTGATGTCATCGTTCATGTTGCGCAGGGTCACCTGGCTGCCGCTAGCCTTGGCTGCCTTGAGTATGCTCAACAAGATGCGCAATCCGCTCGATGCGATATATTCGAGCTTCTCGCACTCGATGACCACATCGCGCCCCTCGGCATGAAACAGCGGTTCGAGCGTTTTCTCGGCCTCGAGTGCTGCTGCGGTGTCCAGTTCTCCCTCTAGTGTGGCAAACAACTTGCCGTCAATCTCTTGAATTTCGGTCTGAATCATATTGGTTTAAATTTAGTTACGAGTAACAGGAGCTCACTGGGTCAGTGAGTTATGATTTGTGAGTCAATAATTTCTTTAAAGTGAGCACATTCTTGCCGCCCACCCGCTCATAGTTGATTGAGTCCATCAGCTCGCGCACAAGCAAGATGCCCAAGCCACCGATGGGGCGCTCCTCGACCGAGAGGGTGGTGTCGGCCCGCAGCGCCTCGGTGGGGTCGAATGCCTTGCCCTGGTCGGCGATGACAAAGCGCAAGCTCTCGGCATCGGCCAGTGCCGTGACCTGGATCTCGCCGGTGACACCAGTTGGATAGGCATACTGCATGGCATTGACCACGGCCTCTTCGACGGCGAGCTTGATCTGTCGCAGCACCGATGTGTCGAGTTGCAACTGCCCGGCCACCTGGTCGACAAAGGCATTGAGCTGCGGTGTCTGGTGCACATCGTTCAGCAGCGTGATGCTGTCCTCGAGCGTGGCCAGGGCCTGCCGTGGCGTGTAGTGCACGGCCACCATGGTCAGGTCGTCGCTCTGCTCGGCTCCGTCGACAAAGTCGCTCACCGACTGTGCCACATGCTGCAGCAGCTGCGTTGCGGTCATCTGGCCCACATTCTCCAGTGTGTTGAGCAGGCGTCCGCGGCCATATTGCAGATGGTTGGCATCCATGGCTTCGGTCACGCCGTCGGTATAGAGCAGCAGTGTCGAGCCTGGTGGCAGTTGACACTCCTGTGCCTCAAAATCAAAGTCATTGATGATGCCCAGCAACAGATTGGACCTGACCTCGAGCAGTTGCGGCTTGCCGTCGACAATCATGACCGGTGCGTCGTGCCCGGCGTTGCAGTAGCGCAGTCGGCCGGTGGGCAGGTCTAGCACGCCGACAAACAGCGTGACAAACATGCTTCTGTCGTTGTTGCGGCATCCCGTCTGGTTGATGGTGCGCATGATGTTGGCCGGCAGACTGGTGTGCGCCGCCACGGCGCGGAACAGCGCCTGCGTGACCGCCATCACCAGCGATGCCGGCACACCCTTGCCGCTGACGTCACCGATGCAGAAGAAGAGTTTCTCGTCGCGCACAAAGAATTCATACAGGTCGCCACCCACCTCTCGGGCCGGTTGCAACATGCCACACACATCCAGGTCGCCACGCTTGTTGATGATGTCCAAGTCTTGAGGCAACATCGACTGCTGTATGCCACTGGCCACTCGCAGCTCGCTGCCCAGGCGTTCCTGCTCGAGGCTGGCATCGTGCAGCCGTCGTGCATTGCGCATGAAGTGGCGCATAATGAATCCCAGCGCCACCATGATGCCGAGCAAGAGAAACAGGCTGATGAGTGTCATCAAGTTGAGGGGGCCAAATGCCTCCTTGTCATAGCACACGACCACCATCTGCCAGTGGGGCTGGCCTCGCATGTTGGCATAGAAGATGTAGCCCTTCTCACCGTCGTGTTCGCTGTCAAACTTCATGACCACGGTTCGGTTGGTGCGGCTTGAGTCGCGGCACACCGTGCTGTCGTTGATGAGTTTGACCACTTGCTGCACATCGTGGTATTTAGGGTGGTCGTCGGCCGGATCGACAATCAGCTTGCCGCCCTCGGTGAGCAGCAGCGCAAACGACGAGGGGTACATGTGCCGGGCGTTGAGCGTGTCGCTCAGCCAGTCCATCGAGACATCTAGCCCAAAGGTGCCAATGACCTGTCCATTTTGGTGAAGGGGAATCATATAGGTGCAGATGAGCGACCTGTCGCCGATGCTGTCGATATAGGGGTCACTCCAGTAGGGCTGGTCACTCTCGATGACTCTGCGGTAGAAGTCCTTGGTGGTATAGTCATGGTGCTCACCGGCAATCTGGTGCACCTCGACTTCATCATCATCTTTTTCGGCATAAGGCTCGAACAGACGGCCTTTGCTGGGGTAGAAGTTGGGCTTGAAGCACATGCCGCCACCCACCAGATAGGGATGATTCTTGACCATCCAATAGGCGGTGTTGCCCACCGAGTCGGGGTTGTGTAGGTTGCGCAGCACATCCCACTCATAGTCATGGACAGTCTTCTCGTGCGAGTTGAGCATGCTCTTGATGAGCACAGCCTTGAAGGTGATTTCGTTCTCGGCCAGACGCTCGAGCTGCTTATCTAAGATGTAGCGGGTGTAGACATACTCGATGCCAACTATAGCCAATAGCAGCAGGGCGGCAATCAGCACCAGCCGCCGTCGGCTACGGGTCACGAGCGAGTGATAAAGCTCGGCGAGATAATTCATTGCTTTCAGTAGTTACAGGTTGCGAGTTTCGAATTTTGCCACGTCTAACAACTAGAAATATTCATCTAAAGTCTAGATTTTATCAGCATCCAGAGTAACGGCTTTAGCTTTACTGCCTTACTCCAGGGCCTTGCTACTTTAGAGATTTATAAGCGTGCAAAGTTATCTGAATTTATTCGTTCTGACAACAGTTTGGCCATTTTTAACGCAACATTCGCTGTAAAATTATTTTTTAGTCGATTTTTTGTCATTTTTATCGTGTTTTCTCTTTACAGAATGACAGATTGTTTGTAACTTTGCGCTTTAACAATACGAACTTTTATTCACCTCAAACATCACGCAACCATGGCAGAATTTTCAGGACCGGGCCAGAATCCCAATCAGCAGTATCCCAACCAGCAATATCCTTACATTCCCAATCAACATCAACCCAAGGAGAAAGCAGGTTGCTGGGGCATTGGTGGCTCTTTTCTCATCCCCATACTAGGACTGATTCTCTTTTTTGTGCAGAAGGACAAGGTCGAGGACAGCAAGCCCTACCTGTATGCCGGCATCGCAGGCTTTGTGGTAGGACTGGTGTTGAACTTCATCACAATGTCTTTCATGCAATAGTACGTTCAACCTTCGCTACAAGCCTATGAACCGAATGATTAGTGCCCTGGCCACCATGCTGGTCGGGGCCGTGATGGTTATGCCCATCGTTGCCGCCGAGCGGTGGCAAGACCCCAGTGTGAACCAAGTGAATCGCGAGGCACGGCGCGCCCACTTCTTTGCCTTTGAGACCGAGTCGCTGGCTCTGGGCGCCAACAAGGCCGCCTCGTCGCGATACCTGAGCCTCGAGGGGAAGTGGCGCTTCCACTTCGCCAGCAGCATCGACAAGGCACCGGGCGACTTCTTCGCGCCCCGCTTTGACGACTCGGCCTGGGTCGACTTTCCGGTCCCCGGCCTGTTTGAACTCAATGGCTATGGCGACCCCATCTACAAGAACATCGGCTATGCCTGGGCCACGACCTTCGACAGCGACCCGCCGCGCATCCCCACCATCGGCAACTACACCGGCTCCTACCGCCGCACCATCGACCTGCCCGCCGACTGGAAGGGGCAACAAGTCTACTTGCACGTGGGCTCCGCCACGAGCAACCTCACGGTGTGGGTCAACGGCCGCGAAGTGGGCTACAGCGAGGACTCGAAGGTGGCTGCCGAGTTTGACATCACCCGCTATGTCAAGCCCGGCCGCAACCTCATCGCCATGCGCGTGATGCGGTGGTGCGACGGCACCTATCTCGAGGACCAGGACTTCTGGCGGCTGACAGGCATCGCCCGCGAGGTCTACCTGTATGCGCGCCCCAAGGCACACATCACCGACATCACCGTGGGCCAGGACTGGGTCGACGGCAACGGCATGCTCGATGTCAAGGTCGACCACTCGGGCAAGGGCACCATCGATGCTCGCCTGCTCGATGCCCAGGGACGTGAGGTGGCCCGTGGACTGCAGGCCATCGTGCCTCATGTGCATGCTTGGACGGCCGAGACACCCTACCTCTACACGTTGCTCATCACCCTGCGACAGGGTGACCGCGTGGTCGAGGCCGTGCGCCAGCGTGTGGGCTTCCGTCACATCGAGATCAAGGGCGGCCAGCTGCTGGTCAACGGCCAGCCCATCCTCATCAAGGGCGCCGACCGCCATGAGTTGGACCCCGACGGCGGATACATCGTCTCGGTCGAGCGGATGATTGAGGACATCGCCATCATGAAGCGCCTCAATATCAATGCTGTGCGCACCAGTCACTATCCCGACGACCCGCGCTGGTATGACCTGTGCGACGAGTATGGCCTCTATCTCACTGCCGAGGCCAACCTCGAGAGCCATGGCATGGGCTACGGCGAGAAGACACTGGCACGGCGCGACGACTTCTTGCAGATGCACATCGAGCGCAACCAAGCCAATGTCATCACGTTCAAGAACCACCCGTCGATCATCGTGTGGTCGCTGGGCAACGAGGGTGGATATGGACCAAACTTCGAGAAGGCCTACGACTGGGTCAAGACCTACGACGCGGCGCGCCCCGTGCAATATGAGCGCGCCGAGCTTGAGGGCAAGAGCGACATCTACTGCCCGATGTACTGCTACTATGACGACTGTGAGCGCTATTGTGCCAGCGGCGACCCGCGCCCGCTCATCCAGTGCGAGTATGCCCACGCCATGGGCAACTCGATGGGCGGCCTCAAGGAGTACTGGGACCTCACGCGCCGGCTGCCCAACTATCAGGGCGGATACATCTGGGACTTTGTTGACCAGGGCCTGCGCGGGGTAAGCCCTACCACAGGTCGCGAGATCTTCACCTATGGTGGCGACTATGGGCGCTATGCGGCCAGCGACTACAACTTCAACTGCAATGGCATCATCGCGCCCGACCGGCGACTCAACCCGCATGCTCACGAGGTTGCCTATTGCTACCAGAACGCCTGGGTGCGCGATGTCGACATCCGACAGGGCAAGATTGAGGTCTACAACGAGAACTTCTTCACCACACTCGATGGCCTGCGGCTGGTGGCGCATGTCCGCACACTGGGCGCGAGTGCAAGCTCCACTGGCTGTGTCATCGACATCGCCGGCATCGGGCCACAGCAGCGGCGCGTGGTCGAGAGCGCACAGCTGCGCGACGACATCGCCCGGGCATTGCTTGACAAGGATGCCGAGGTGGTTGTCGACTTTGAGTTCCTGGCGCGAGAGGGCATGCCGCTGGTCGAGCAAGGTCAGGTCCTGGCCCACGAGCA
Source organism: Porphyromonadaceae bacterium UBA2720 (assembly GCA_002353885.1). GTDB lineage: Bacteria > Bacteroidota > Bacteroidia > Bacteroidales > Muribaculaceae > Sodaliphilus. The sequence continues at coordinate 1,994 of DEKO01000013.1, read as the reverse complement.
ACTGGTCGTGCGACCCCATGAGTTTGCCCCCATCACGGCCGACAAGGCGTCGGTGGATGTCGAGCAGACCAACGCCTACATCCGGCTCGAAGCTGCCGGCACAACGCTGACTATCGGCCGTCGCTCGGGATGGATTGACTATCTGGACATCGACGGCACACCTTTGCTGGCCGACCGTCGTTGCATCACGCCCGAATTCTGGCGCGCACCCACCGACAACGATTACGGCGCCAGCCTGCAGCAGAAGTTCGCCACCTGGCGCGAGCCCGACATGAAGCTGAAGTCTGTGACTCATAACGGCAACCAGGTCGTGGCACAATTTGACATGCCCGACCAGCAGGCGCGGCTGACGATGACCTACACGCTCACAGCCGATGGGCAGGTGGTGGTGCGCGAGCACATGACCACCACACCCGGTGCCCAGGTGCCGCACCTCTTCCGCTACGGCATGCAGTTCGAGCTGCCGGCCAGCTATGACCAACTCAGCTATCATGGCCGTGGACCTGTCGAGTGCTATGCCGACCGCCAGAGCAGCCAGCACATCGGCATCTATTCTGCTAAAGTTCAGGATGAATACTACGGCTACATCCGGCCGCAGGAGAGCGGCAACCACACCGACGTGCGCTGGATGCAAGTCACCGATGCCCAGGGCCGCGGTGTGCGGGTGTGGAGCAACGCACCCTTCGAGGCCAGCGCACTGCCCTTCACCACCGCCCAACTCGATGACGGCCCGGTCAAGGAGCACACCTGGGGCCACCACAGCGGCGACCTCGTGCCGTCGGGAACCACGCAGGTGCACATCCAGCAGCGCCAGATGGGCTTGGGTTGCGTCAACTCGTGGGGTGCATGGCCCTTGGACAAGTACATGCTGCCCTACGCCGACCGCGACTTCACCTTTGTGCTTCAGCCCCTGCGTGCGCGCTAGGCTTGTGCGCCGAGCTGCGGATGACCAACCACACACCGGTGAAGATGAGTGCTGCGGCCACCACGTGTTGCCACTGTAGCACCGCCAGCCCCATGGCCAGCGACGCCACCACGGTCACCACCGGCTGGATGTAGTTGTAGCTGCTCACTACGGTCGATGGCAGCCGGCTCTGCGAGTAGACCACCAGCAAGAAGCACACAAACGTGCAGCACACAGCGATGTAGGCCACCTCGAGCCAGGTGGTCAGTGTCACTGCGCTCCACTGCAACTGCGCCATGTCGCCCGCCGTCAACGGCAGCAACATCAGGCTGCCGAAGGTGAACATCCACCGGTTGAACGTGAGCGGGTCGTGACGGCTGATGAGTGGCAAGAACATGGTCAGGTAGAGTGCAAAAGCCACCTGCGAGCCCAGCACCATCAGGTCGCCCACCAGGCTGGCATGCGGCCCGTCGTGGCCAGTGTTCATCAGCACCAGGGTGGCAGCGCCGGCAAAGCCCAGCAGCACCCCTGCCGCCTTGCGCGGGGTGACACGTTGGTGCAGCAGCAGTGCCGACAGCACCAGCACATAGATGGGCTGGGCGGTGATTTCCATGGTAGCATTGATGGGCGACGTGTGGCTGATGCCCATGATGAGCCCTCCCTGCGAGAGTACCACACCGAAGATGCTGGCCACAGCCATCAGCAGCAGGTCGCGGCGCCCCACGTGGTGCCATGGCAACACCAGCGACGCCAGCCAGAAGAGCAACGTGCCGCCACAGATGCGCAGCGTGGCCAGCTGAGGGCCGGTCAGGCCACTGTTGAGGGCATCCTTGCTGAAGGGGGCCATCAGTCCAAACAGGACCATGGTCACCACCATGGCCACATGGGCACGCACTGTCGATGGGTTAGTCTCGGTCATCGTCGCTATTGTCAATGTTTTCTCGGCCCGCAAAGGTAGTGCAAGCCGAGCGAAAAAGCAAAGTTTTACATTGATTTTTCCATGGCGCCGCCTACCTTAGCCGAAGGTAAAGGTTGTGTTTTTTTATCAGGAACCACGAAGTGCTCACGACCGAACGGGAGCCCGAAGGGC
>DEKO01000159.1:10089-10248 GCA_002353885.1 Porphyromonadaceae bacterium UBA2720 | reverse complement strand
ATTGCGTCGAAGACGCTAGGCGGGTCGTAGACCCGACTTTGTGTTGAAGACCATGCAAGCACATCGAAGATGTGCGCAGCTTGGTCATAGCGAACAACCTTGACAAGTGCCTCGAAGAGGAACTTTTTGATTGTCAGCATATAACCGACAAACTGCATT
>DEKO01000159.1:0-9951 GCA_002353885.1 Porphyromonadaceae bacterium UBA2720 | reverse complement strand
CTTCGTGGTTCCGCCAACGGGTAGAGCTATCTAACGTGAATTTGGCGTGATTTATATCAGGAGATAATGTGTTACCCCGTTCCTCCCAGAGGAGGAACGGGGTAACAGTACTTATTTTTGGGCCAATTTATGTTCGTTATGGCTAGTCTGCTTCGCAGTCGTCGGCCTCCTCCATTTCGTAGTATTGCTCGATGAGTTGGTTAAGTTTTGTGATATTGAAACTGACCAACGCGTCGTGCTGCTTGGATTGCTCAAGCATCGAGAGCATCCGCTGCAGCTGGTTAATGTCAATCTCCATGAAGAAGTTGTCATCGATGGGTACACTGAAGAGCCACTCACAATGCTCGATGCCCCCTTGCATTCGCTTTTGCCACTGCTCGCAATATTTCTCATGGCTATCGGCAGCGAAAAGCAGCACATAAGGGTGATCGCCCTGATAGTGGCCCAGATAACCAAACAGAGCCACCGTCTTGCCGAGTCGCTTCACCTCATAGTCGCATCCCGTCATGTAAGGTGACTGCGGATACCTCGACGTGTAGCGGTTGTGGTTATCCTTGTCGCGCGTGAGCACTATCTCGCCGCCATCGCCACTGGTGTCATAGACATAGCCGTCAGGCAGCACTTTCTTGAGTTTGTAAGTGTTGATTTGGTCGCACAGGACCGAAATCTTTGACATGTCAATCAGCTCCTGCCCGGCTGCACCGAGGCAGATGAATGCCAATGCGACGCAGATGCTAGCCTTGCCTAGAATGTTGAATAACTGAATTTTACGCATAGTTGTCAGTGTTTAATTTCGTAAGTATCTACTTTTCGGTAGTTAAAGGAGTTAAGTAGTTATGGAGTTAAAGGAGTTAAGGAGTTAAGACGATAGTCTTTTTGTTCGCTATTCGCTAATCAGGTAACGTCTTAACTACATTTAACTCCTTAACTCCTTAACTCCTTAACTACTTGTCATCGACCTACTGCTTGCCCAGCATGATGTTGACCACCATGTTGACGTCAGCCACATCGATGCCACCCTGGCCGTCGACATTGGCGTTAGGATAGTTGCTGGCGTTGTCCTTGCCCAGCATAATGTTGACCAGGATGTTGACATCGGCCACATCCACCGTGCCGCTGCCATCAACATCGCCGGGCACAGCGCTCCACAGATCGAGCTGCACCGGACTGGTGTAGTCACCGCCCAGCAGGCTCTTGTCAACCGCCAGATAGGCTTGACCGGTGTTAAGCGTCATAAAGAGGTTGACATCGTTGGCAAACAAATTCCACTGCTCGCAGCTGCCTCCCAAGAAATAAATCTTGCTGTCGTCGGGATTAGTGGCGAAGGGGGCGTAAGGGATATCCTCGATACCAATCAGAGGCAGCAGCATGTTGTCGCCCACAGCCGGTGCCGACGATGCCGCTTGCAGCAGATAGCGCGTGGCGGGTTGCCCTTTCAGCACTAGGCCTGTGCGCTCGGGAATGATGTTGCTCGTCAATCGTGTGGTGGTGGCCATACGGCTGCCGCTGTTGTATCCCGTCACGCGGTAGGCGGTCAGCCCCTGGGGCAGGGTGACACCCTGCGAACTGGCAAAGCTCAAGAAGCCGTTGTCCTTGGTTATCACCCAAGGCAGGAAGTTATAGTCATACCTCTCGGTCCATGCCAGCAGGCAAGGGTTGAACACATAGAACTTAAAGTCGGAAGCATTGTTGCCGACAAACTCCTCGCCCAGCGTGAGCTTGTTGGGCATATCTTCGGTAGCAAAGATCAGTGTGCTCAGCGACGTGGCGCCATAGAAGACCCCGTCGCCGATGGTCTTGACCGTCGATGGCACCTCCACACTGGTGACAGCGGTTCCGGTGAAGGCGTTTGCCTCGATAGCGCGCACCTCATACACGGTGCCCATATAGTTGAATGCCGGCGGAATCACCACATTGCCCGAGTAAGTAGTAACACCTTGCGGCGCGATGAGTGTGACACCGCTCGTACCACTAATCTCCTCATACCACAGTCCCATGTACTTGAAGCCGCGCGACACCGGCATACTGATGACCACATCCTGGCGGCTGATCGTATTGCCGCTGGCGTCGACCACTGTGCCGTTGCTGTCGAAGGTTGCCCCTGCCGGTTGCGTGATGGCCAGGCCGTCGTTCAGTATCGCTCGCGTGTATTGCATCGAGGCTGAAGTGCCATTGGCGGTCACCCGGGTTTGCGCGCCACTCACCACCAACTTGGTCGTACTGGAAAAACCGTAACAATTGATACCATATGCTCCGGTGAAATTGGCTTGTACACCGTCTTGAATGGTCAATGTCTCTTTCGTGTAGCAGCCGGCGCCGCCGGTGGCGCCGGCGGTGAGCGTACCCGACCCGGTGATGGTCATCGGCTTTTCGGCGTGGATTGAGTTTGATGCACCCGATGTCACGGCAAGCGTGTTGGTGCCCACAACATTGACCTTCAGCCCCTCAATCTCGTTGCGGATGTTGTTGACGGCTTGGTCGGTGGTAAGGTTGGCATCCTGCAATGTCAGGGTGTTGGTGGTCGCATTGTAGGCCACCGTGCCTGTCACACCGTCAATCACGCTCAGGTTGCCGGCATTCTCACTGGTCACCTGCGTGCCGTTAATCCACAGGTCGTAGGTCACCATGTCGTTCTCGTCAATATAGACTGGGGTGGTCGATGATGTCGCGCCATCGCTGCTCTGCAGGCGCAGGCATGCATCGCCGCTGGAGACGCTGATAGCCGATGTGGCTTTGTTGAATTTGGTGCCATCGAAGGTGTAGTACCAGAGGCTACTGCCTCCGTTGTAACTCACATAATCATTGTCGGCAGGGACACCCATCAAGTGGTTGTTGCTGTAAGTGGAGGGAGTTGCGCCTTGGGGCAGTGGCAAGAACTTGTAGATTTGTCCCACGGTGCCATTGAAAAGCATGGCAGTGCCATCGGCAATGGTTGCGGTGTTGGACAACTTACTGCGCATAACCGTATGAGTGGACGCATTATAGGCAGGAACGGTGTAGAAGTCGCCTGTAGAGGGCAATTGGATGCCATTCTTGGCGGGAACCGAGATGGCCGACCAAGCGGTGGTGGGCTTGAGGTAAGGCAACACCCAGTCTCGCGACGAGCCGTCTTGGGTCCATATCTGGGCGGAGCGGGCCGTTTTGTTGTACTGCTTCAGCGGCACATATATCAGTGTATTATCATCTATGGAATTGATGAGAGTAATACCCAGTGTCGTGGCCGTCTGGCGGTTCAAGAAGATGCTCGGCAGTTGGTGACAGTCAAAGAAGGCGAAGTTGCCAATCTCGGCAACACTCTCGGGCACATCCACCTCAGTTTCCAGCCCGGTGCAACCGCGAAACGCATATTCGCCGATGCGCGTGATGGTGTTGGGAATGGTGAGTTGTCTGAAGTTCTCACCTTGATGTTCCTCAAAGTTGTTACCATCAACACCGACGATAGCGTAGTGGGTGGTGGCATCCATGCAACCGTCGCCAATCTCCGTCATGGTGTATTCGGTGCTTTGATATTGTGTAATGTTATCATATGACATGTTGTCTTTCTCGGTAGTCCTGAAGCCAGTCGTAGAACCGCTTGTAACCTTGGCATTGCCGTTGTGTACATATTTTGCAGTCTTCGAACTCGCATTGAGCACCGTCATGCGATAGGGGGTGGTCCACAGGTCGGAGCCGCGGTAGAAGTCAAATGACCCGGCGCGCACCCACGTGTCTTCGTCAAACACCGCTTTGATGCCTGCATCACCACGGTAGGCACTCAGGTACTCGTAGGGCACATACAGCAGATGGTTGTCCCAGTCGTAGGCGTTATCGGCATTGGTGTTCACGCGGCGGCACCAGTCTGCACGCGTCGAGGAGAACACGCCGTAGGGCACGTTCAGGAAGATGGCGTCGAGGTGGCGCGCATACTGGAAGGCGTTGGAGGCGATGGTGGTGACACTGCTGGGGATAACCACGATGTTCTCATGCACAGGCTCGCTCAGGCCATTGCCATACTCGTCGCTCATAAACGCCTGGGCACCAATCTTCTTCACGCCATAGGGGATGATGATGTAGCGACAGTTGACCCAGGCCAGACCCGTGGCGGGAATCTCGGTGATGTTGGGCGACAGACGCAAGGAGTCAAGTTGAGTGGAGCCGGCCAGGAAGCGCGACCCGATCTTGGTCACCGAGTTGGGCATAATCACCTGCTTGACCGCAGTCGAGCGGAACGCATCCTTGCCGATGGTGGTCAAGCGTTTGCCCAGCGTGATGTTCGGGGTCGAGCATCTGAACAGCGACGAGTCGCCGAATTCCACCGGGTTGGGAATCCAGAAGCCGCCCGAGCAGCCAGTCAATCCGGCGAACGCCAAGGCACCAATCTTCTTGATGCCCTTGCCGCCGGTCACCTGCGTGATCGCAGTCTGGTCGCGGAACACCTCGCGCTGCACCTCGGTGGTGATGTAGGTCTTGCCGCGGTGGGTCTCGGTGTCGCGGAAGGTGATGGTGCCGTTGAAGTTACCTGTCGAGCCGAGATAGGCTCTCACCACGGTCAGCTGCCCGTCGGCGGCAGCACTCTGCACGTAGGTGTCGGTATAGGGCGAGGCGCTGTTCACGGTGTAGTACAGCATGTAGTCGATGTAGGTACCCGTGGCCACCTTGCCGTAGGTGAAGTCGTAGGAGTCCTCGACCACGCTCGAGATTTTGCTGCTCCAGCCGCCCGACCACCAACTGCCGGTGGTGTAGTAGTTGGTGCGCCACAGCGGCACATGCAGCGTCACGCCACCGGCCCAGCTGGTGAGCGCCGAACCGCTCTGCAATCCCGACGGGAGGGTCTTCAGATTGATGTACAGATGCTTGAGGGTTGTGGTGCTCAAGCCCCCGAAGGTGTTGGCATTTATCGACGTGACCGAACTGGGGATGCGGATGGTCTGAACGTAGGCCATGTTATAGAAGACATTATTGCCGATGGTCTTCACACCGTAGGGAACGTCGACTATGGTGAGCTTTGCTCCCGCCATGCAGTAGTGCATGAGGTAGGTCAACGTGTTGGGCAGGGAACTGCTCAAGTCTTGCATGACGGCAGGCTTGGTGCCGCCACCCATCTGACACAAAGTGGTCTTTGCCTTGTTGTAGAGGCAGTTGGGCGAGTTGGCATCGGCGGCAAAGTAGTTATTCGAACTGCTCACGGTGAACTGGGTCAGGTTGCCGCAATAGGCGAACGCTCCTTGGCTATAGCTTGTGACAGAACTGGGAATGTAGACACTCGACACACCCGTTCCGGCAAAGCAGAATGGGCCCAATTGTTGCACACCCTGGCTGCTCTCGCTGGAACCATACAGTTGCAGCGTCGTCAGGTTCTTGCAGTTGTAGAATGCTGTATAACCAATCACCTTGGCGCTCACGATGGCCTTGGTCAGCGCCGTGCTGCCATAGAAGGCATCGGCGTCAATCGTGTCAATCTTGTTGGTGCTGCTCATGTCCAATGTCTCGATAGTGCTGCAACGATAGCGCATCGACTTGTCAATGCGGGTGACATAGAAATTACCAAGACCTTGAGAATAACTTTGGTTAATACCGATTTTGAGCGTCTTGTTCGTGGCACTGGAGCGGGCGTCGGCACCCAGCAGCTTCAATTTGCCGTAGGTCTGCGTGGCAGGATCCCAGCCTTGGGTGACGTTCAGGTAGACATCATACAGGTTGTTGGTGCTACTGCTGCCCATGACATGGGAGTGGAAGTCGGCGGCAGTGGGGCTCCTCTGCACAGTGAAGTTGCTGGTGATAAGACTCACCGCATTGGCTGCCGTCATGCCGTCGGGGGTGGCACAGGTCCAATAGCGCGTGCCACTCACGGTGCCCAGTCCCTGAAATGCGTTGCTCGTCAATGTCGGCATGGTCTCGGCCGCACAGTTAATCCAGGTGATAGGTGCATTGTAGAAGACACCATTCGCGAGGCTCTTGATGCTGCTCGGCAAATCGACAGTGTTCAGGCTCGTGCAGCCGTTGAACGCATACTGGTGGATATCTTCCACACCATACTGGATGGTGACTCTTTGAATCGATGTCTTGCCGTTAAAAGCATTGGGACCGATTGTCTTCACCTTGTAGTACTTCTGTGTACTCGAGTCAAAGCAGTAGCCGGGAATGGTGATTGACGTGGGGCTGCCGGTGTAGCCACTCTTGAAGCCAAAAATGGTGGCTGTACCGTCGGCCTGGACGTTGTACTGGAAATCACCATAGTCAAATGCGCTGGCGGCCATCGCCACCATCGCAAAGAGTAGGGTAAGTAATTTCTTTTTCATATTGGTTAATTTTTAACTGTTAATATATGTTAATCATTAGTATTGTTTTTTCATGATGCAAAATTACTGCTTCTTTTATTAATCCTACTAGACATTTTTGGTCAAAATGCTTGACATTTTTGTTCAACCCCCCAAAAAATACGCATTTTGTAAGAAATCTCCTAGTCGATGTAAGAAATCTCCTAATCGATGTGAGAACAATCATTGGATTGAACGATATGTCGCGGACCATGCATCATACCTGATTTTGCATTGTTATAGTCGTCCAAGTATGTCATCGCCATGTCGCAGACAATGGTACAGTATTGAATTTTAGCAAAATTACAGAATATTTTGTAAATACACCGAAGAAACCGCACAAAAAATGAAAAAAAACGACATATCTACTGAAAATGGTAGGGGTTGGATAAAAATTGGGGAAACATCTCAGTTGTAGGGACGCGGCGTGCCGCGTGAATGGCCAGGCTGTATAACGTCCAACTGCTGTTGTGGCTGCCGCTTTGCCCACCTAGGGGGACTGTAGGGACGGCATTCCCATGCCGTCCGCCTGGACAAAAGAGGCCTCACCCCAGGCCCCTCTCCAAAGGGAGAGGGGAGGGCAGCCCCGCTTGCGGACGGCACAAGGGTGCCGTCCCTACCACGCAGGGGCAGCGCAAAAAGATTCGCCTTGCATGGCCCACAGGCCACACAAGGCGAACTGATGAAAATTGTGTATGGGATTACTCCTCGGCAGTGGCCTCAGAGCGCATCTTGTAGAATGAGCGGTAGACGAAGTATAGGCCAATGGCTACAAATGCCACACCAAACCACGGGGCGATGTCGCGGAACGACTCGCTGATGGCAATCTCCATCGCCAGCACACCAAACAGCGTAGTGAACTTGATAATGGGGTTCAATGCCACCGAGCTGGTGTCCTTGAACGGGTCGCCAACGGTGTCGCCAACAACCGACGCGTCGTGCAGCGGAGTGCCCTTGGCGTCGAGGTCGACCTCAACAACCTTCTTCGCGTTGTCCCATGCACCACCGGCATCGGCCATAAACACAGCTTGGAACAGGCCGAACACAGCAATCGAAATCAGGTAGCTCACGAACAAGCACACCGCGTCTTGAGCGCCGATGCTGGCCGGTGATGACAGGCAGGCAAAGCCCAGCGCGAAGCAGAAGATGGAGATGAAGATGTTGAACATACCCTTCTGGGCATACTCGGTGCAGATCTTCACCACTTCCTGGCTCTTGCTGATGTCGGCCTTCTTGGGAGCGTTCGGGTCGAGCTTGATGTTGTCCTTGATGAACGCTACGGCGCGGTTGGCGCCCGTGGTCACGGCCTGCATCGACGATCCGGTGAACCAGAAAATCACGCAACCACCCAAGATGAAGCCCAGGATAGAGTAGGGGTTCAGCAGGTTGAGCACGGCCTCAGGCTCGATGCCCAGCGTCTTGCCTATCATCAGGATGAGCGAGAAGATCATTGTGGTCGAGCCAGCGACTGCCGTACCAATCAGCACGGGCTTGGCTGTGGCCTTGAACGTATTGCCGGCACCGTCGTTGGCCTCCAGATAGTGCTTGGCCTTCTCCCAGTCGGGAGTGAAACCAAACTCGGCCTCAATCTCTTTCTCGGCCTTGGCCTTGTCGTCCTCGATGAGCGACAACTCATACACCGACTGGGCATTGTCAGTCACTGGGCCATAGCTGTCGACAGCGATGGTCACAGGACCCATGCCCAGCATACCAAAGGCAACCAGACCGAAGGCAAAGATGCTCGCATACTTGCCATAGTCGCCAAAGAGGTCGCTGATGCCAAACTGAGTGGCGGCAAAGTAGGCCAGCAGCATTAGCAGGAAGAACACAAAGCCGGTCCAGAAACTGCCGAAGTTGCCCGAAACCAGACCACTGAGGATGTTGAGCGAAGCGCCACCCTGGCGCGAAGTGTTGACCACCTCCTGCACGTGCGACGAAGTGGGAGAAGTGTAGAGCTTGGTGAACTCAGGAATCAAGGCAGCACCCAGCGTGCCGCAGCTGATGATTGTTGCAAGGCCAAGCCACCAGTTGTGGCCCAGGTCGGCAAGCAGCAGATAGCTAGCGACAAACGTGCCGATAATCGACATGATCGATGTGATCCACACCAGGCTGGTGAGAGGCTTCTCAAAGTCCATGTCGTCGACGTTGCTGTATTTAGCTTTAGAAATGCCATTATTAATATAATAGGAGAGTACCGATGCAACAACACCCAAGATGCGCATCACAAAGATCCACACCAGCAGCTTGATCTGCATGGCGGGCTCGGGAACGGCAAGCAGGATAAACGACACCAGAGCCACACCGGTCACACCATAGGTCTCAAAGCCATCGGCGGTTGGGCCAATCGAGTCACCGGCATTGTCACCGGTGCAGTCGGCAATCACGCCAGGGTTGCGCGGGTCGTCCTCGCCGATCTTGAACACCACCTTCATCAGGTCGCTGCCGATGTCGGCAATCTTGGTAAAGATACCACCAGCAATGCGCAGTGCACTGGCACCCAGCGACTCACCGATGGCGAAGCCGATAAAGCAGCTACCGGCCAGGTCGGCGGGCATAAACAGCAAGATGGTCAACATCAGCACCAACTCAATGCAGATGAGCAGGATGCCAATGCTCATGCCGGCCGTCAACGGGATGTTGAGCAGGTCGAGCGGGCGACGGCGAAGCGAGGCAAACGCCATGCGAGCGTTGGCATAGGTGTTCATGCGAACACCAAACCATGCTACGGCGTAAGAGCCCATCACACCGATTACCGTCCAGCCCAAAATCAGCAACACCGAGCTGATGGGCATGCCCTCAAGAACTGCAAAGTAGAGCAGTACGGCCAGACCGATGAAGGCAAACAGGATGGCTAGGAACTTGCCTTGTTGTTTCAGGTAAGTCGAACAGGTCTTGAAAATAACGTTACCAATCTCTAACATCGATTTGTGTGCGCCCAGTTTGCTCACTTTGTGGAACTGCCAGTAGCCAAACAACAGACCCAGCACCACCACCAGGAAACCCCAGTACAGCACGCTTGTCGCGCTGTCGCTGGCAAAGCCTTCGGGCATTTTCAGGTCGGCCTCACTGGCCATCAGGGCCAACGGAGCCAATAGCATTGTCAATGCTGAAAATACTTTTTTCATCGTTAATTGTGACGTTAATGGTTTATGTGTTATTATTTGTTAGTTGTCAATCGGAAATTTATTGGTCTCTGATTTGAGGCTCAAAGGTAGGCAAATTAGCAGTAATGACAAAATTTTTGCTAGCAAAACGCCAATTTTGCTAGCATTATTTGCATTCGTTAACAATACTGGCGGCAAATAGTCAAATCTCAACTGCGTCAATGATGCACTCGACTTACAATCTGTAATACATCCGGCAGGCCAATGACAAGGTAAAATATCCAGACAAATGCATAAAAAGCCGGGCGGATTTGGTATCCGCCCGGACAATATACCGATGGTCAATAGCTATTGTCAACTATTAACTATTAACTATTAACTGCATCTTACTCTCCCTCAATCAGGAAATTGCGGGCCAGCGCAGTTGCCACGTCCACGGCAACGGCCACCGTGCAACCCACCATCGGGTTGTTGCCGATGCCCAGGAAGCCCATCATCTCGACGTGGGCTGGCACCGAGCTCGAGCCGGCAAACTGAGCGTCGCTGTGCAT
>DEKO01000149.1 GCA_002353885.1 Porphyromonadaceae bacterium UBA2720 | reverse complement strand
CCTTCTCGAGCTTGGCTGGCCCCATGTTTTCGCCTGCAAACACAAAGTCGGTGGCTTTGCTGATCGAACTCACATTCTTGCCACCATTCTGCTCTATCATCGCCTTGTATTCCTCACGCGAGTGACGGCTGAAGACACCGCTGATGACAATCTTCTTGCCGGCGAGTTTGTCGCTGTGGCTAGCCAACTCGTCGTCACTGAGTGCCTTCTGCAAGCCAGCAGCCCGCAAGCGCTCAACAATCACACGATTCTCATCACGATCAAAGAAACCGACAATGCTTTCAGCTATTTTCGGTCCAATCTCGGGTATGCCTGCCAGTTGATCGGCAGGCATGGCCATCAGATGATCAATGTCATGCACGTTGCGTGCCAAGACCTTGGCTGTGGTCTCTCCCACAAAGGGTATGGACAAGGCAAAAATAACGCGTGCAAATGGCACTTGCTTTGAGTCCTCGATGCCTCGTAAGATGCGCTGAGCGCTACGCGCCTGGAACCGGTCCAGTGCCACCAACTTCTCTTCAGTCAAATCATAGAGGTCGGCCACATCGTTCACCAGTCCGGCAGCATGCAGTGCTACAGCCACCTCCTCGCCGATGCCGTCAATGTTCATCATGTGACGTCCCACAAAGTGTTCGATGCGCCCTGTGATCTGTGGCGGGCATCCCCACTTGTTGGGACAGAACCATGCCGCCTCGCCCTCGATGCGCTGCAATGGCGTGCCGCAGGCAGGACAATGTGTGACAAAGCGCAATGGTTCGGTACCAGGTTGCCTTTGCTTGGTATCGACACCCACAATCTTTGGAATGATTTCACCGCCCTTCTCGACATAAACCATGTCGCCATCATGTATATCCAACTGGCGAATGATGTCTTCGTTGTGCAGCGAGGCTCGCTTGACGATGGTTCCACTCAACAGCACCGGATCAAGGTTGGCCACCGGTGTGATGGTGCCTCCACGGCCCACCTCGAACGACACCGATTGCAATCGAGTGCACTCGCGTTCAGGAGCGAACTTGTAGGCGATGGCCCAACGTGGCGATTTAGCGGTAGCGCCCAGGTTGAACTGCTGCCTCAGTGAATTGACCTTGAATACCAATCCATCGGTAGCCACAGGCAGATGCTTGCGCTCAACGTCCCAGTGGGCAATAAAGTCGCTCACCGCATCGATTGATGGCAAGATTGTGTGCTCACCCGTCTTGAATCCCCAGCGCCGCAACGCCTCGAGACTCTGGCTGTGGGTGGTGAAAGGCAGCCCCTCGCCCAACAAGAAATAGAAGTATGCATCCAATCCACGACGTGCCACCTCGGCGCTGTTCTGTAACTTGAGTGTGCCTGATGCCGCATTGCGCGGGTTGGCAAACAGTGGTTCTTCGTTCTGTTCACGTTCTTGGTTCAGTCGCTCGAAGCTTGTCCACGGCAATAAGATCTCGCCTCGCACCTCGAAGCGTTCGGGCCAGTCAAGTCCATCGGCCAGTTGCAGCGGCACACTGCGTATGGTGATGACATTAGCCGTCACGTCATCGCCCCGCACACCGTCACCGCGAGTGACAGCGCGCACCAGACGGCCGTGCTCATATGTCAACGAAATCGACGTGCCATCATACTTCATCTCACCCACAATCTCACAAGCCTCGCCACCAAGGCCCTCTTGTGCACGGCGCAAGAAGTCTTGCACTTCGCCGATGTTGTAGCTGTTGGATAGCGACATCATGGGGCGCTCGTGCTCAACCTGCTCAAACCCCTTGGTCAAATCACTGCCCACACGCTGTGTGGGCGAGAGCGGGTCGGAATACTGCGGGTAACTCTCTTCCAACTCTTGCAGCTCGCGCATCATGTGGTCAAACTCTTGATCACTGATGGCGGGCTGGTTAAGTACATAGTATTTATGGTTGTGCTCGTTGAGCTGGCGCCGCAGCTCCTCGATGCGTTGCTTAAACATATCCATAGGGCAAATCTGAAAAATTTTTGGCTAAGTTACTGCTTTTTTCTCAAATAGAGGTCATTTTTGTTTGGTTATTTATCATTGAAGCATTAACTTTGCACACCCAAAAAAATGATATGGCAAAGCAAGGACAACATCAGACCGGAGCAGGCATCAAAGAACGCATTAAGGTGAAAGAGCCCCGACATTATCAAGTGGTGATGCACAATGATGATTTCACCACGATGGATTTTGTGGTCGATGTGCTCATGACGGTCTTTAATAAAGAGTCAGCCGAGGCCATAGCACTCATGCTTGCCATTCATCATGCCGGCAAGGCCATAGTGGGACTCTACAGCTATGACATAGCTGCCAGCAAGGCCGAAAAAGCCATGCAGATGGCCCGCAGCGAGGGCTACCCCTTGCGCTGCACTACCGAGCCAGCTTAAGCGATGCTCAGTGCATGCCACACACTGTCTATCTGCTATCAGCGAGAAACACATTATCTATTCCTAATCCTCAATCTAAGAGAAAAATGCCTAACAAAATCAAGTACAGTCCCGAGTTGCTTCGCATCATCGACATCACCAGTATGTTAGCCCTTGAAAGCATGTTCGAGTTCATCACCCCTGAGATGGTGCTTGACACTCTGTTGCATGACAAAAAGTTTTACATTGCCGCCGAACAAACCATTCTGCATGGTTGTATCGAAGACCTTCATGTTGACTTGGTTCACAGCACCAATGAGACAAACACACCTTTGCCCAATGATGGCGAACCCACCCACTCCAATCAATACATCGAGATGTTTACCGAAGCCGAACTCAAGGCGCAACAAGCTGAGGCAGAGCAAGTGGATATTCCCATGGTGATAGCCGCCATGATGGAATTGCCTGATTCATGGGCGGCCTACTTCCTGGAGGTCTACTTTGGCGACAACCGTCCCGAGCTGTTGCGGGCCTTGATTGATGCTTACGCTCAAGCCGAAGACCAGTCCGACGACCTCACGGACAGCATCTCCGATTCTTACGCACTCGATGAAGACCAGCCGCAAACAACAGGTACCTGGCGCGACTTTGTCACCTGTATCAACGACCACCTAAAGCAGCACAACCCTCTCATCGGGCGCGAGGCAGAACTGGAGCGCACCATACAGGTGCTGTGCCGCAAGGACAAGAACAACCCGTTGCACCTGGGCGAGCCCGGCGTGGGCAAGACATCCATCGTCTATGGGTTGGCCAAGCGCATCGAGGACGGCAATGTGCCCGAGAAGCTCTTGGGGTTCAAGATTTTTTCCATGGACATGGGCACGCTTGTGGCCGGCACTCAATATCGTGGAGATTTTGAGAAGCGCTTTAAGGATGTCATGCGCGGCATAGCTGCCGAAGGCCACGCCATCGTCTATATCGACGAGATCCACAACATCGTTGGGGCAGGAAGTGTCGACAATGGCACCCTGGACGCCTCCAACATGCTCAAGCCTTACCTTGAGAGCGGTGACATCCGATTCATCGGCTCAACCACCTATGAGGAATATAATCGCAACCTGACCAAGAGCAAAGGGATGATCCGTCGCTTCCAGACCATTGACATCCTTGAGCCAAGCATTCAAGAGACCATCGGCATCATCCTTGCGCTGAAGCCACAATATGAGGTATTCCACAACGTGAAATATGACGACGAGGCATTGGAGTTTGCCGTGCGCATGAGTGCCAAGCACATCACCGACCGCTATCTGCCCGACAAGGCCATTGACCT
>DEKO01000103.1:11165-11598 GCA_002353885.1 Porphyromonadaceae bacterium UBA2720 | reverse complement strand
TTGTGCGAGCGGCGCAGCATGAACGACACGTCGCGGAAGGCGTGCTGGGCCAGCAGAGTCAGTGCCTCGGGTGCGACCTTGAGCATCGGTTTGCCCTCAAATTCGCCCACCGACACATAGTCCTTGGTCAGCAGGTAGTATTCGGTCTTGTCTTCACCCAGTTGGAACATAGGTGCATACTTGAATTCAGGAATGTTTGCCATAATCTGTAGATAATATAATAAGGTGTATAAATGTCTAGTCGCTAATTGTCGTGCAAAGTTACGATAAAATTCTCAATTCAGAGTTCTTTATTTTCAATTGAATTGGCCAGTGCCTGCCACAGCGGGTCGTTGGGCAGTGGGGCAGTGATGTCGATCTCCTGGCCCGAGACAGGGTGGATGAACTGGATGCGGTGGCTCTGCAACGAGATGCCGCCGTCGGGGTTGCTGCG
>DEKO01000103.1:0-11143 GCA_002353885.1 Porphyromonadaceae bacterium UBA2720 | reverse complement strand
TACTTGAGGTCGCCCTTGATGGGGCATCCGATGGCTGCCAGCTGGCAGCGAATCTGGTGCTTCCGGCCGGTGATGAGCTCAATCTCGAGCAGGTGGTATCGGTCGCTGCTGGCTATCAGGCGGTAGTTGAGCACGGCTTTGGTGCTGCCTGGTTTCTCAGTGGCTGAGGCATAAGTCTTGTTGTTGCGCTCCACACTGGTGAGCCAGTGGATGAGTGTGCCGTTGGGTTGGGGAGGGCGGTTCTTGACGATGGCCCAGTAGGTCTTGTGCACCTCGCCGCGGCGAAACAGCTCGTTCATCCGCGACAGTCCCTTGCTCGTGCGCGCAAACACCACCAGTCCCATGGTGGGACGGTCAATGCGGTGGGTCACCCCGCAGAACACGTTGCCGGGCTTGTTGTACTTCTGCTTGATCCATCGTTTGAGTGTCTCGACCATGGGCTCGTCGCCGGTGCGGTCGCCCTGCACTATCTCGCCGGGGGCTTTGTTGACGATGATGATGTGATTGTCCTCGTAGATGACGTCCATAATATAAAATAGGTGTACTCAAGTTTCTAAAGTAGTTAAAGTAGTTAAGTCGCCAAATGGAGTTAAGAAGGCAGTCACCCTAGGGCAGTCCCCCTAACCCCGTTGTATCCCCTAAGCCCGAACTGCCACCATCATGTGATGGCTTTACTACTTTACTACACTACTACACTACTACTTTAGAAAGTTAAAATTAGGTGTAGAAAGGTTTGCAAAATTACAACAAAGTTGCGACTTTCAGCGCCCTTGTAGTCAAAAATATCAAAAAGTGGCCAAAAACATGTTTTGCAACATATTTTTGCCCTTTTCGTCCCAAAAAGTACTGCATTTGTCCGAGATTTAACATTTCAAGTTGTCATTTTGGGAAAATTTTACTAACTTTGCCCCTCGAAATGCCGTAAAACTGCGTCTAATTGCCCTGCAATTTGCCGCTAATGGTCTGACAATCAGTGTGGTTTTCTCGCAAATCATGCGCATTTGTCATTCGGTTAGTTGTGCGTGATGTAGTGCTCGGCATGGGCAAAAACAGTATATTACTAACAAAACAAATATTTATCTTTAATTTAGTGCTTATGAGTCTCAGAAAATTACTTTTACTCATTGTAGCCTCGCTGGTGACCTTTGCCATCAACGCCCAAGTGACGGCGTCGGGTACGGTCTATGACGAGAACAATGAAGAGGTGATCGGTGCGACTGTCATCCAGAAAGGCAAGCCTGCCAACGGAACGTCCACCGATATTGAAGGCAAGTTCACGCTGAATGTGCCCTCAGGGGCGCACATCATCGTCACCTACATGGGTTACGAACCCTATGAGGTGGCTGCAGGCAGTGGCTTGAAGATTACACTTAAACCTAACAGTGACGCTAACGTCCTTGAGGAGGTCGTCGTCACCGGTTACCAGAAGGTCGACAAGCGACTCTTTACCGGTGCAACAACTGCTGTGGACGCCACCAAGGCCAAACTTGACGGTGTGGCCGACGTGAGCCGCTCGCTTGAGGGCCGTGCAGCCGGTGTGACGGTGCAGAACGTGTCGGGTACCTTCGGTACAGCCCCCAAGATCCGCGTCCGTGGTGCAACTTCAATCTATGGCGACTCCAAGCCGCTGTGGGTCGTTGACGGTGTGATCCTGTCGGATAACGTTGAGGTGAGTGCCGACGACCTCTCGTCGGGTGACGCCAACACGCTGATTGCCTCGGCTGTCGCTGGTCTGAACGCCGATGACATCGAGAGCTTCCAGATCCTGAAGGATGGTTCGGCTACCTCGATCTACGGTGCCAAGGCTAACGCTGGTGTGATTGTGATCACCACCAAGACCGGTCGCAAGGGCCACACCCAAATCAACTACACCGGTGAGTTCACCTATCGTTTGAAGCCCAACTATCGCGACTTCAACATCAGCAACTCGCAGGAGCAGATGAGCATCTTCAAGGAGATGGAGCAGAAAGGCTGGTTGCAGTTTGCTTCGCTGGTCAACGGTTCGTCGACGGGTATCTACGGTCGTATGTATAACCTGATGAACCAGTACAACGCCACCAACGGCCAGTTCGGTCTGCCCAACACTCGTGCCGCCATGAACGACTATCTGCGTCAGGCCGAGTTCATGAACACCGACTGGTTCGACCTGCTGTTCAACAGCAACGTCATGCAGAACCATGCAGTGAGCATCTCGGGTGGTACCGACAAGGGCTCGTTCTACACCTCGTTGTCGTTGATGAACGACCCGGGATGGTACAAGACCAGCCGTGTCGAGCGTTACACGTTCAACAGCAACGCCATCTACAACCTGACCGACAAAATCCGCGTCAAAATCTTGAACAGTGACAGCTACCGCAAGCAGCGCGCTCCCGGTACACTGAGCCAGAACGTCGACGTGGTCAGTGGTGAGGTCTCGCGTAGCTTTGACATCAACCCCTACAGCTTCGCCTTGAACACCTCGCGTGCTCTCGACCCGAACCTGACCTATCGTCGTAACTACACCGACTTCAACATCTTCCGCGAGCTCGAGAACAACTACATCGACATCAACGTGCTCGATGTCAAGTTCCAGGGCGAGTTGCAGATCAAGCCCATCCAGAAGCAGGACCAGAACCTGGAAATCAACCTGCTGGCTGCCTATCGTTACACCAACGCCGAGCAGAACCACTACATCCTCGACAACAGTAACCAGGCTATGGCTTATCGTGCTGGTATCGATCCCGAGGACGCTATCGTCCGCTCGAGCAACCGTTACCTCTACACCGACCCCGATGTGGAGAACGCTCTGCCCGAGACTGTGCTGCCCAAGGGTGGTATCTTGCTGTACAGCAAGAACTCGATGTCGCAAATCGACTTCCGTGCCACCGCACAGTACATGAAGAACTTCGACGGCAAGCACCTGATTCAGATTTATGCCGGTGCCGAGTCGAGCAACGTCGAGCGTCACGCTCAGAGCTTCGAAGGCTGGGGCATCGCCTATCAGATGGGTAACCTGCCCTTCTCGGCCTACAAGCTGTTCAAGCAGATGGACGAGGAGAACGGCGCTTACTTCAGCAACGCCAACCGCCACGACCGTGCTGCCGCATTCTTTGCCAACGCCAACTACAGTCTGCTGGGCCGCTACGTGCTCAACGGAACCGTGCGTTATGAGGGCTCGAACCTGATGGGTAAGACCACACAGAACCGTTGGCTCCCCACCTGGAACATCTCGGCCGCATGGAACATCTATGAGGAGCCGTTCTTCAAGGAGTGGAGTGGCAACACCATCTTGAGCTACGCCAAGCTGCGCGCATCTTACTCGCTGACCGGTGAGAGCGGCCCCCGTGGCTATGCCAACGCCGAGGCACTCTACTATCCGTTCCGCAAGTGGGCTCAGGAGACCGAGGCCAAGGAGATGGGACTCTCGCTCAGCGGTCTGGGCAACGAGGAGCTCACCTTCGAGAAGAAGCATGAGATTGACCTGGGTGTCGACCTCGGTTTCTATCACAACCGCATCAACCTGGTCTTCGACTGGTACAAGCGTAACAACTTCGACCTGATTGGCCGCATCACCACACAGGCTGTGGGTGGCGTGTCGCAGAAGTGGGCCAACGTTGCCGAGATGGCATCGCATGGTGTCGAGTTCACGATCTCGACCAAGAACTTCGAGCCCATCAAGCCGGGTGACTTCGGTTGGACGACCGACTTGACCTTCTCATACGCCAAGACCAACATCACCAAGCTCGAGTCGCACTCCAATGTCATCAGCCTGGTGCAGTCGTCGGGCTTCCCCCTGCAGGGCTATCCCCACCGTGCTGTGTTCTCGATTCCGTTCGTCGGCCTCGACTCGCACGGTCTGCCCCAAATCATCAACGAGAATGGTGAGGTCACCAACTGGGACATCAACTTCCAGGAGTATCAGAAGCTTGACTTCCTCAAGTATGAGGGTCCGGTTGATGCTACCATCACGGGTGGCTTCGGCAACAACCTCACTTGGAAGGGCTTCATGCTCAACATCTTCATGACCTACTCGTTCGGCAACAAGCTGCGTCTGTCGCCCGACTTCTCGTCGAGCTACAGCGACATGGACGCTATGCCCAAGGAGTTCAAGAACCGTTGGGTCATGCCGGGAGATGAGGCTTACACCGACATCCCTGCCATCGCTTCGCTGCGTCAGGTCTACATCAACAACTACATTGGTTATGGCTACAACGCTTATAACTACAGTACCGCACGCATCGCTGACGGTGGTTTCATCCGTCTGAAAGAGGTGGCTCTGACCTACAACATCCCGCAGAGCTTCTATCGTCACCTGCGTCTGTCGAGTGCTTCGGTCAAGCTGGCTGCCACCAACGTCTGTCTGCTCTATGCCGACAAGAAACTGAATGGTGCCGACCCCGAGTTCTTCAACAGTGGTGGTGTGGCATCGCCCAACCCCAAGCAGTTCACTTTCACACTGCGTTTTGGTCTTTAATTTGTTGAACTCTCTATTCATTCGATTAAATCTATGAAAGCAAAATATTTTTCAATTGCAGCGGGTTTGTTGCTGATGGCACTGTCATCGTGCAACGACTTTCTGGACAAGACTCCTGATACCCGCGTCTATCTGGTGAATGTCGAGCAGTTGCGTCAGCTGATGGTTGATGGTTATATGAGCAATAATATCGCCCAGACGTGCGAGCTCTCGAGTGACAACATTGTCGACAACAATGCGCCCCCAACGCTATCGACCGGAATGCGCTATAACCTCAGGGCTTATTCTCTCTCTGATGAGCAGCTCTTTGCCTGGGAGGATGTGGACAAGGCCAATGACAATGACACGCCCTCGGGTGTGTGGCAAGGATGCTATGGCGCTATCGCCGTGTGCAACGCTGTTCTGCAGAAGGTGGCCGAGTTTGAGGCTGCTGGTGCTGATGCCAACGGCGAGCTGTCAGAAGACGACAAGGCTAAGTTGAATGCCGTCAAGGGCGAGGCGCTGGTCTCGCGTGCATTCCACCACTGGATGCTGGCTCAGGTCTTCTGTATGCCTTACGGAACTGATGCTCAGAACCAAAGTTATCAGGGACTGCCTTATATCACTGAGCCCGAGACGCTGGTCAATCCGCAGTATGACCGTGGCAACTTGGCCGACTTCTATGAGAAGATTGAGAATGACCTGCTCCAGGGTCTGCCCTTGATCAATAATCTCTATTACGAGGTGCCCAAGTATCACTTCAACACGCAGGCTGCCAATGCTTTTGCGGCACGCTTCTACCTGTTTGAGCGCAAATACAATCTGGCAGTGCATTATGCTAACGAAGCATTCCAAGGTGCTAATCCTGCTACCCTGATGAACGACATCTGGCGTCAGGACAACTTCTACTATATCAGCGACATTGGCCGCTATGCAACTAGCATCGAACGTCCGGGCAACTGGATGCTTGTCGCTAGCTACAGCACTTGGTGGCGCTGCTTTGTCTCGTCGAGCCGTTTTGCCTGCAATGGTGTGGCCAAGCGTGCCACCATCCAGGGTCCTGGCCCGTCGTGGGAGGGTGTGCGTTACACCAACCGTTCGACCGGCGAGGAGTTCTCGATGAACCCTTGCTTTGCTGCTAACTGTGGCTCGGCTGGTGGCTCGGACTACGGAGCTTACTATGCCGGCAACTGCTTCGAGCAGTTTGAGTATACCGACAAACTGGCCGGCATCGGCTACTGCCACGAGATTCGCGCTGAGTTTACAGCCGAGGAGACTCTGCTGGTGCGTGCCGAGGCCAATATCATGATGGGCAAAATCACTGAGGGCTTTGAAGACCTCCATATATGGGATGAGAACCGCCGAAACAACCTGCAGCAGACCAGTTCTTATCAGGAATTGACGCCCGCTTTGATTGAGCGTTTCTACACCCAAGCAATGAATAATGTGGATGCTGACAATCCATACTTGAGTTACAACTATGGTATTGCTAAGCCTATCCACATCGAGGAGGTTTGCTCGACACCTAAGGAAGTCACGATTAAGTACAATGATGATGGCTCAATCACCAAGACTGAGAAAGTGCGTGATGACTGGAAACTCAATGACCTGAAGCTCCCTTATCTGCAATGCGCTCAGCATTATCGTCGCATCGAGTTGGTGCATACAGGTATGCGCTGGCTTGACATCAAGCGCTTCGGCTTGTCGTTCAAGCATCGCGTCGGACTCAAGGGCGAAGTTGAGCTTAAGACTCTTGATCCGCGTTATGCCATCCAGATTCCTTATCAGACCATTGTTGCCGGATTTGACCGCAATAAACGTACTGAGGAGCCTATCGATGACAAGAGAACTGACGACTCATACGTCATGGTGCGTTAATGATTTAAACAAATGCTAATTTTTTAGATTATGAAATTATCTAAATTCTATATTTTCGCCTCGTTGCTGCTGGCAGTTGCTGTGTTGCCTCTGGCATCGTGCAGCGATGATAAGTTGGGGGATACGATTTTCCCAGAGGTGACCGATGAGCTTGACCCCACTGCTTATACTTACAACTTTGACAAGTGGTTGGTGGAGAATTATCTCAAGCCCTACAATGTGAAGTTCAATTATAAGTTGGCCGATATTGATGCCAACATGAACTATAACCTGATTCCCGCCGACTATAACAAAGCTGTCGACCTGGCATTGCTGACCAAGTATCTGTGGTTTGATGTCTATGACAAGATTGCAGGTGACAAGTTGTTGAAGGAGACTTCGCCTCGCGTGCTTCAGCTGGTGGGTTCGTCAGCACTGAACCCCAGCTCGGGTAGCGAGACCGTGGGTCTGGCCGAGGGTGGCGTCAAGGTGACATTGTTCAATGTCAACAACCTGGATGTCAACAACTTCCAGAACGTCAATGACGGCGCTCTGCACACCATGCATCACGAGTACACCCACATCCTGCACCAGAAGAAGAACTATCCCACCGAGTTCAACCGCTTGTCGGTAGGACGTTACGACGCCAGCAACTGGACCAGCCGTGGTGATGACGAGGGTGGCGTGGTCAACTCGCTGGGCTTCATCACCAAGTATGCTTCGAGCGAATATCGTGAGGACTTTGCCGAGACTGTGGCTTGCTACATCACCATGACCGACGCTCAGTGGAATCGCGCGCTTGAGTTGGCTACTCGTGGATGGACCAGTTGGACCGATGCCGCTGGCCGCGAAGGATGGTATTCGTTCTTCTATTACTCCAACAATGTGGCTAACGACTCCAACAAGATTTATATCCCCGAGGTCAGCATTCGCTATACTGCCAATAATGAAAAGTTCACGGGCGACTACCAGCGCGCCGTCAAGCCATTTACCAACGACACAACCTACAATGCCGATGGCGAGATGGTTGTCAGTCAACTGGATGCCAATGGCTATCGTGTCGACAAGGCAGACAATCGCTATGTCGTTGATGCCAGCAATCAGCACATCCCGGTCAAGGTCTATCCTGTCGTGGATGAGGATGAGGTGGATGGCAAGGAGGTGATTCTGCAGAAGCTGAACATCGCCCGCAAGTGGCTCATGGACGACTGGGGCATCGACCTCGATGCAATCCGAGAAGAGGTTCAGTGGCGTCAGCGAAATTATAACATGGAAGAGTTGCGGCAGCAAATCGCCAATATGGGAAATTGATTGTAGAACCTATTTAGATTTAACAACATGAAAAAGTTTCAAGTATATGGCGCATTGATGTTGCTGGGCGCATCGGTGATGTTCACCTCGTGCTTAAAGAACGAGGAGGATGACATCTTCGATAAGTCGGCTTCGGAGCGTCTTGAAGAAGCAAAGGCTTATTATTCCGATATTCTCACCGACAAGGGTGGTAAGTGGCAGATGGAGTACTATGCCAACGGCGACGAACATGGATATGTCTATCTGATGACTTTCAACAAGAATGGCCAGGTGACCATCTCGGGTGAAAATGCCTATATTGGCTATGCCGATAGCCGTACCCACAATGGCGACCCCAAGTATGGCACGGCTACCTCGTTGTGGGAGGTTGTGACCGACAACGGTCCTGTGCTCTCGTTCAACTCCTACAACAAGTATTTCCACTGCTTCTCGAGCCCTTACGACATCCCTCCCTACGGCCAGAACGAGACCGACGAGAGTGGTGAAGGTCACATGGGTGACTATGAGTTCGACCTGATGAAGTATAGCAATGACACGCTCTACATCGAGGGAAAGAAGCGTGAAATCAAGATGATCATGACTCGTGTCGACCCCAACGTCGATGACAAGGTCTATATGGACTATGTCACCGCAATGGCCGACTCATTCTTCCACCCCAAGGTGCCTCGCGTGTTCATGAATCTCCCTAACGGTGAGAAGTATGTCATCGAGGATGGTGCATCGCAGATGCCATCGATGTGGAAGTTCCATACCGACAGTGTCGTCACCATCACCTATCACAACGGCATCATCAACCATGACGGTTTCGCGCTGATGGATCCGTTTGATGCTGATGGGTACACCGTGCAGCGCTTCAAGCTGCAGGGCGATGGCTCGCTGGTCTGTGTCGAAAATCCGGCCATCACGGTCGATGCCGGTCCGCTGAACTATGCCATCCTCTTCGACTATGAGCACATCATGCAGTGGAACTTCAACCTCAACGCGTTCACCGGTGAATTGGGTACGTTGTACAACACCATGAAATCGGAGGTCAATAAGGGCACTCGTCGTCTGAACACCATCAATATGTACTATGCCGACAAGAAGACTTACAATGGTCTTGTGGGCGGTAGCTCCAACGAGGATTATAGTCATTATGTGCTGGTCTTCAATGTCATCATGCGCCAGGGTGCTTCGATCAATGTGATTCTGCCTGTTGACCCTGTTCTTGAAGGTACGAATGACTTCACGATGCACATTGGTGAAGCCAAAACCACTCAGGGTGCCAACCTGGTCAATACCATTCCGGCCTTGGCTCAGTTTATTGAGGCTCTCGGATCGCACAAGTTCCACATCTCGGCCAAGAATGTGCTTTCGCCCACTGTGCTGAATGTGGCATATGCCGGCGATGCCGACTCGTCGATGGAACTCGTGGTTAAGTAGAATCTTATCTCTGTTGGGGGAGCGCTTCGTGTTCCCCCGGCAGACTTTTGATAGTGATTACTTTTTTTGAGATTTTCATTTATTGTTTACTAACTAAATTTTTTGCGAACATGAAAAAGAGTTTACTATTGGCTGCTGCCGCTATCATTGCGGTTTCGGCAAGTGCTCAGATGCGTGTCCAGCAGAGACCTGCGCAAATTACCAAGCAGGCTGTTTCTGCCGACCAGTACAAGAACGTCCTGATTAAGGATGCTCAGCAACTCACCGGTCCCCGTAAGGCTGCTCCGAAGAAGGTTCGTCCGGCTGAGGCTCCTAAGTATCGTCGTCCTGCAGGCGTGTTTTACGGTGCATTTTCTACCGACTTGCGTGGCTACGGCAATGTTCTGCTTGGCAAGCCCTACTCAAACTATGAGTTCAAGAACATGAGTGAGATGCCTGCTACCGATTGGAAGTATTGGCTCTACAACTCTACGACACAAGCTAATGACGAGTTTGACTACTCAGGAACGGATTTCAGCTACACTTATGGCTACACGGCTGTTCCTTGCCCCACGCTGTATGCAGGTGACTACTCTTACTCGGCTACTCAAACTACCGATAAGGGTGAGGGCGGTGCTATCGCTACTGAAAATGGTGAGGTCTGGTCGGTAGTCAACGCTACCGACCTCTACGGCTCCAACCTGCCCAGTAACTACTTGGCCACTCCGCACTTCACTTCTGGCACACGTTATGAGGATGAGAACATGGGTTATGCTTTCACTACCTATACCGGTGCATTGGATGCCAATGGCGGCAGAACCGGTTATTGGTTCGGTAAGAACTTTAGCGGCTTTAATGGCTATGCACTGGGTGTTGAGAAACCTACTACTCCCTATGTGCTGAACCGTGTTTATGCATATGCTAGTCGCATCAACATCACGGGTGATGTCGAGCTCACCTGCCGTGTTTATCGTCTGCCTGAATTGCCTCAGTACTCGGACGATGGTGCTGTAATTGATCCTGAAATCTTCACCGATGACAACCTGATTGCCAGTGGCACTTACACGCTGACTAAGGCCGCTCTGGGTGAGAAAACAAGCTTGATGATGCCCTTCGATCTGGAGCAGTATGATCCTGAGCTGGAGATGAGCTATCAGGTGACACCTGAGATTGACTGCCCCATCCTCATTGTCATTAGTGGCTATGATTCGGACAACGTGAACACCTTAGCATTCATGATCACTTGCGAAGACGAGGATGAAGGTTGGGGTGAGCACGCCTATAACCTGCAGATCCAGGATGGTGTCATCACTCTTTGCCATGGCCTGGACAACTTCTTTTTGGCTAGTGAGGAGACAGGTGAGGGCCTGCAGATGAAGGTTGGTCCTTCGATCTTCATGGATGTCTCGATGCCGTTCCTGGTTTACAACTTCGACGATGAGACCGGCGAGTACAAGTTCCCCAACGAGGGTGGTAGCTACTACACGCTTGGCAACTCCAACTACGAGGGTGTTTATCTCTTCGGTGTCGACCAGTACAGTGCAGATGTGAAAGCCGAGAGCATTTTCTACAGCCTGGAGGATGGCAGCGAGGTGCCCGATTGGTTGACTATCGAGCTCATGGACGAGCAGTATCAGACTGAGGACGGACAAACCGGAACAGTGCCTAAGGCTGTCGTGAACTGCGCTGCTCTGCCCGAGGGTGTTCAGGGCCGTGAGGCAAATGTCAAGTTCTACATCAATGGTGCTTATGTGATTTACCACTTCAGTCAGGGCGAGGCCGGTCCTGGTCCCGATCCTCGTCAGCCCGGTGACTACAACAATGATGGACAGGTTGACATCGCCGATGTTAATACTGCTATCGACATGATGCTTGGTAAGGTCGCTCAGGATTTGATCCTTGACATGAATGGTGACGGTGCCGTTGACATCGCCGACATCAACGCTCTGATCGACAAGATGCTGGGCAAGTAATCTTGCACCATCTAGTTTGAGTAAAAAAGTGCGCCCCACACGGGGCGCATTTTTTTGTAATATTTTGGCAGTTTTTGCGTTATATATTATTCTAGCGTGAGTTCGACGAAAATAAAGTTCTGATAGCCAAGCTGGTTCGGTCGGATTTGTAATCCGACCGCATTTGAGT
>DEKO01000104.1 GCA_002353885.1 Porphyromonadaceae bacterium UBA2720 | reverse complement strand
TGACGCAGCAGGGTGGGCGAGTAGGACAACGCCTGGCGAGCATGGGCCACAGCCGTCTCGCGGTCGCCGATGCGGTGTGCAGCGCGTGCCATCAGTGTGTGGACAAATGCGCGGTCATCGTCGTCCTGAGCCAGAGGCAATGCTTGCTGCAGCACCTGCATTGCCTGCCGCATCTGCTCGGGCCACTCGACCAGCTCACCGCCATTTGATGTGGGCAATGCGCGGAAGAAATCGCCTGCCAGAATGTGCGAGTAGGCCTTGACACAGAGCAGCTTGAACCGCTGCTGCTCGGTCACATTGTGGTCGGCTTGTGCCACGGTGGTCAGGCCGTAGTCGGCCATCTCGCGCAACGATCCCACGTGGCGTTGCAGTGCGGTCACATCGGCATCTGTGCAGAGCAGCTGCGGCACGTCGAAGACCTTGCTCGATCGGGTGTAGTTGTTATAGTAGTTGTCCGACAGTATCTCCATCAGCTCGACAAAGTCGGACATGTGCAGGGCCAGCTCCTTCTCGGTGCCGTTGACCCAGGTCTGCATGGGATTGTCGCTGTTGAGGAATGCCGACTCATCGACGTTGGGGTTGATGACCTTGTCGGGGCTGACCAGGTCGCATGCGGTGAGCAACAAGGCCAACAGGATGATGCTGAAATTTTTCATTAGACCTTAGACGTTAGACTTTAGACGTTAGACTTTAGTTGTGGCTGCCACTACAGGAAGTCCCCTTCTTCAGGGGGGCTCACTAAAAACTGACCTTAGCGGTGAACACATATTGGCGTGGCAGGCTGTAGCTGCTGTAGCTCAGGCCACCGGTGGCCACGCCACCTTGGGTGCGCGCGCCGCTCAGCACAGCCTCGGGATCGACACTGCTGCTGGTCCACGACAGGGGGTTGTAGACGTTCAGCGCCAGGTTGAGGCTGCGCACCACCTTGTTGGGGAAGGTGAACGTGTAGTCCAGTCCGATGTTGCGCACCTTGACGAAGTCGGCCTTCTCAACAAAGAAGTTGGTGAAGTTGAGCCACGACTTGGCCTGTGTGGTGCCAGTGAGTGCCGCCTCGGGTATGGCATCGTCCTTGATGCCCTTGGCAAAACGGAACTGGCGGTCGAACGAGTGGACGTAGGCTCCTGCCTGATAGTCGCCCGAGAGGGTGAAATTGAGCTTGCGCCAGCGGGCCGTGAGCGAGAAGTTGCCATAGACCGTGGGGATGGTTCGACCCAAGTCTTGGTTGTAGAGCGTCTCGCGGATGGTGCCGTCGTCGTTGAGGGTGGTGGCCGTGCCGCGCAGGAAGCCAACCGACTTTCCCTCCTCGACCACGGTGACGATGGTGCGCGACGAGAAGCCACCGATGGCAAACGGTACCAATCCGCCGGTCGAGACCACCTTGTTGTCGACGGTGTTGAGCGATGCGCGCATGTTCAGTCCCCAGTCGCGGGTGTTGACCAGGTTGGCGCCCAGGTAGAACTCAAAGCCCCGGTTGCGGATTTTGCCCACATTGGCCAGATAGGTGCTGGCCTGTCCTGACGACGGCAGCAGGGGCACGTTGAAGAGCGCATCACGCGTCAGTGCATAGTAGTAGGTGAGCCCGAAGTCCAGCACATTGTGCAACACAGTGCCCTGAATGCCAATCTCGTGTGAGTGCTTCTTCTCCGGTCCCAGCTTGGGGTTGCCGGCCTTGCCGAAGGTGCTTGCCTGCTGGTCCTGATAGGGGCTGATGTCGATGGTGCGCTGATATTCAAACGCCGGTGGATAGCTGCCAGCCACGCCATAGTTGCCCATGAACTTGAGCGAGTTGACCCATCCGTCCTGCACCAGGTTGCGCATCCACGGCTCGTCGCTCATGACATAGGACAGTCCCACCTTGGGATAGAACTGCCATCCCACCTGCTCGCCGAATGCGGTGTTGTAGTCCATGCGCAGTCCCAGGTCGAGGTAGTAGCGGTTGAGGATGCCAAAGTTGTCCTGGACGTATGTGCCATAGTTGTGCAGATAGCTCAGCATCTCGTCGGCGGTGATGGTGCCGGCACCGGTTATCACACGTGCGCCGTCGCGCACGTTCAGTCCGCGATAGTAGCTCTGGTGGTCGTGTGTGCTGAAGTACTGGAACCCGGCTGTGAGGATGTTGCTCAGCTGCTCGTCCTTGTACCACTTCCACTGGCCATTGAGCTCGCCAGTGATGCCATAGTAGTTGCGGTCGTAGGTTGCCACACTGCCGGCGTCGGTTGTGCCAGCTGGCTTCTGCTGGGTGTGGATGAGATAGCGGTTGGTCTCGACGAGCTTGTCGGTGTTGTAGCGGTAGTCGATGCCCAGGGTGGCATGGAACGTGAGGTTACGCATCGGGGTGTACTCGAGCTGTTGCGAGGTCTGGAAGCGCTTGACCGACTCCTTGTGGTCCTGCAGCTCTTCGGCCGTCGAGACAAATTGCCGCATGAGTTCAAACTCCTGCGGTGTGGCCGAGTCGATGTCAGCTGGGAAGTTGTGCCGCAGGCCGTCGGCGCCAGTGTAGGTGAAGTTGGCGGCGGCCCCTCCCTCGGCAAACCACAGTCCGGTGTAGTAACCCTGGTTGCCGTTGCGGTTGCGGCGGTAGTCCTCGGCCACAAAGCCAAACGAGTTGGTGTACTTCAAGGGGTCGCACAGCGTGATGGCCGACCCGAAGCGGATGTCATACTTGCGCTGCTCGTTGCCGTTGTGGATGATGGTTCCCATGTCTTGGCTCATGCTAGCCCCCAACGAGTAGCCCATGCGCTCGTTTCCGCCTGACAGCGATAGCCCGTAGCGCTGCTCAAAGCCGGTCTGGTGCAGTAGCTGCCGGGTGCGGTCGAAGTGGTAGAACTGCGAGTTGGCCACGCTGACTCCCACTTGAGCGCTGACGGTGGCCTCGAAGCGTCCCGAACCGTTCTTCTTGGTGAAGATTTGCAGCACGCCATTGGCGGCGTCCGAACCATAGAGTGTAGTAGCTGCTCCGCCCGGGACATACTCGATGTGGTCGATGTTCTCCATGGGAATGTCGCCGATGGCGCCCGATGCTGCGGTCTGTCCGCTGATGTTGCCATAGACGTTGTTCAGGGTATTAAACAACGATGCACCGGTGTTGAGATTGTCGACTCGCACCCCGTCGACATAGATGACCGGCGTGGAGTTGGTGAACGCCGACGACAGTCCCCTCGACTTAATCATCGACGTAGTGCCTGGTTGTCCGGTGGTGAGGGTGAATTGTACGTTGGGCAACGCATTCTGCAGCATCTGGTCGATGCGGCTGTTGCGCAGGCGCTCAAGGTCTGAGGCGCTGAGTTTGGTGATGTTCGACGACAGGCGCCGCTTCGACACTGCGCTACCCTGTCCGGTGACGACCACCTCATCCAGGCTTTGGTCCAGGTTCGACTCCCACTCAAGCAGCAGCGAGTCGATTTCGTTTTGGTTCTCAACATCAGCCCGTGCGCCCAGGAAGGCTAGCAACGCGGCAGCACCAAGAATCAGTTTTTTTTGCATTTTTTCGCTTCAAGTTAAGTGTAAACTAACCCAAAAAACTTGGTCTTCGCTTTACGGGGTGCAAATGTCGGTATTTTTCTTAGAACGGCACAACTGTTTAACCTTTTTTACGCTCTTGCCGACATCGGCCCACGTCCCTCCAGCAGGTCTCAAGTCCAAAAAATCACAAAGTCAACCATCGCCATTGCAAATCTCGTGCCAACGAGTGCAGAGCCGAGCTAGCTCGAGCTATGCCGAGTGCAGCCGAGATTATCCAAATCTCGTGCCAACGAGCGCAGAGCCGAGGTTGCTGCGCACTTCGTGAGATTCTGCTGCCAGGCTGAGTTAAGCACACAGAATACACTGAAAACACAGAATTTTTTATTTTTTTCTGTGTATTCAGTGTATTCAGTGTGAGACAATTGCAGCCAGGCAGCTACTAACAACTAANNACTAAAAACTAGAAACTAGATTTATTATCTGCGTGAGATTATGCTCCCTTAGAGGGTAAGGGTGGGTGTACTGAGCTATGACTGTAGCTGGTCGATTGAGCGGATGACCTCGTCGTTGGTGCGCTGCATCTTGCTGTAGATGATCCATGCCACAATCAGGCCGATGACGCCACCGATGATGCCACCTACAATTCCGCCTTGCGCGAACCCGTTGAGAAAGTCACTGTCCTGCATGCCCTGACAATTTTTGAGCTCGATCAGGAACCATACAATCCAGATGATGACGACGACCATTCCCAGAGCAAAGGCCCATGCGCGGTGCTTCTTCATCTGCGTGAGTTGTCGGCTGGCCTCGACGAGATTGCCGCTGAGCAGCTGGTTGCGGTCGATGCGGTTGATGCGGAAGTCGGCAGCCACGTCCACCACCAGCATCACTGCCAGGAAGCCATAGAGCCACCACGACAGCCCCAGCATGGCATGTATGGGTGCCAGAATCAGTAGCAAGACCGGGATCATGGCCGCCTCGACCCAAATGTATCGTTTGATCCACGACATCTTGCTTGTCATCGACTGTCGCAGCAGTTGCTCGTTGACAATCTGCTGTCGGTCGAGCTGTTGCTTGAGCTCGGTCATCTGTTGTCGCATTTCCTGCAGTTGCAGGTCGTTGTTGATGTTGTTGTCCATGTCGGTTTTTCGGTTGCTAGTTAGACATCTGCTTGAGCTGCTCCTTGATGCGGTAGAGTCGCACACCCACGTTCTTGGGTGTGATGCCCACAATGGCGGCAATCTCGTCGTAGCTCATGCTCTCGAGCCACAGCAGGACGATGGCACGGTCGAAGGGCTGCAGTCGCTGGATGCGGTCGCGCAGCATCTGTGCCTGTGCCCCCTGCTCGTTGTTCTGGTCAAAGAGGTCGATGTCCATTGTCAGGGGCACGGTGGCGTTGCGCCGCTTCTTGCGGTCGGCCGAGATGCATGTGTTGAGCGTCACGCGCCACACCCATGTAGCCACCTGGCTGCGTCCCTCAAACGCTGGCAAGCCTCGCCACAAGTTGATGAGCGCCTCCTGGAAGAGGTCTTCGACCTCGTCCTTGTCGGTCGAGAACATGTAGCACACGCTGTAGATGGTGCTCTTGTGCTGTTTGACCAGGTCGGTGAATAGTTGTTCGTCCTGTTGCATGGTTTGTCCAATTGCTCGTTTGCCTGTTAGACGCACGAGTGCAACCAAAAATTACATGATTTGCCCGAAAAAAATCACAACGGGCGCAGATTCTGCTCGTGTGTCCAGTATCCGTCGTCGAGTTGGTACCAGCGTCCGCTCTTGTCGATGACGCGTACCACGGTGCCGTCGGCCAGCTGGTAGGCCACGCCTGAGCTCGAGGAAGGTGAATAGCGCACATTGCTGCGTCCGATGATGCTGTAGTAGGTGCCATAGTCGTCGGTGTAGCTGCTTGGGCCGCCGGAATAGTACTCCAAGGCCTGTCGTGCATCGGCCGCGCTGCTGAGCACGCTTGTCGGCACCGAACCCGAGTGACTGTATGAGAGCTTGATGCGTGTGTTGAAACTCGACCCCTTGGAGTTGACAAATGTGCCTGACAGGGTGATGTCGTCGGCCGTCTGCTGGCTCACATGACCATCAAACGCACCGCAGATTTCGCCGTGCTTTGGGTTATACTCGATGTAACTGGCGGTGTTGCCGTCAATCTCGCCCGTGATGATGATGCCATCGGTGCGTCCTCCATAGCCATACTTGCCATAGAGCTTGTTGCCGTCGCGATACATCTCGCCCTTGACCGCTGCGTTGCCCATGCTGCCTGTCAGTGAGTAGGTGCCATCGGTGCCGTGGGCGGGCAGGCTTGTGGTGGATGACGCGGTGTTGTGTGTGGCCGTGCTGGCCTCGACTCTGGCCGCGGTTGCCGAGTTGTCACCGCTGTTGCGTCCCAGCAACAACCAGGCGCATGCGCCCAACAGTGCCACAGCGATGACAGCCAGACAGATGATCAGTACCTTGTTGTCGCTCTTGGGCTGTGTGGTGACGTAGATGGGTGCCTGTGGCTGGCCAGGCTGAGGTGCATAGCCAGGCTGAGGTGCATAGCCATGTTGAGGGGGTTGCTGGGCCTGGTAGCCAGGTTGAGTGGGATAGCCAGGTTGAGTGGGTTGTTGAAACTCAACAGGGGCTCCGCAATAGGGGCAGTATTCCGACTGCTCGGGGATGGGGTTGCCACATCGTGGACAAAACTTCTGTGCCATATCGTTTGTTGTTTACGGCGCAAAATTACAATTTCCCCGTTAAATATCAAACAACATGGCACATTATTTATGCACAATGTGCCGTGGCTGGCTTGATGCTATGTCATTGGTTGGGCGATTTGCTCGCAGTGGGCGGTATGCCCAATGAGTCGACGATGAAATGGTGCCCTGTGATAAAATTGGGCATGGTGCGCCGCAACGAGTCGACCACTTGCTGGTGCCTGTTTCGCAACTGAAAATTTTGTAGCACTTGCGACTGCCTGGACATAGAGTCGTTCAAGAGCTTGGATGTCAGAGCGCTGAGCTTGAGGCGAGCCACTCTAGCGGCGACTGAGCGAAGGTTTGATGCGGGCGACTGTCTCTCTGTGTAGACCCTCTTGCCGCCATGGCGGGTCTGTTGGCCAAGCATGGGCACTCGTTTGGGCATGGTGCGCACGACCTTGACGCGCAGAGTCTTGACCCTCATGGCACGTGTCAATGGGTTGGCTGCAGTGGCAGGCATTGAGCCGCTCATGATGCAGCATACAATCAAGAGCGCCAGGCTCAGAAGTTTTCGAAGTGAATGTAGAGTTGCCATAGTTTTTGTTGATTAGGTGTTGTGAATGGGGAGGGCTTTGCGGGTCCTTTGCTCTGTATCAACCTTGGCAGGCAAAGGTAATCACGATTTTTCACGGGCACTTTGTGGTTGTCATGATTTTTTATCAGGAATTTTAGGAATTAAAGAATTTTCTTAATTGCCTCTTTTGTGGCAGTCACGATTTTTTATCAGGAACCACGAAGTGCTCACGACCGAACGGGAGCCCGAAGGGC
>DEKO01000007.1 GCA_002353885.1 Porphyromonadaceae bacterium UBA2720 | reverse complement strand
ACGCTCTTCGGCGCGCCGTCCGCAAAGGGACAGCAGCTCGAGGACCACTACTTCGGGGCCATCCCGATGCGTGTCGAGGAGTTTATGCTCGACCTGGAGATTGAGTGTCATCGCTTGGGCATTCCGGTCAAGACTCGACACAACGAGGTTGCGCCCAACCAGTTTGAGTTGGCACCCATCTATGAGGAAACCAACCTGGCCAACGACCACAACCTGTTGCTGATGTCACTCATGGCCCAAGTGGCCCGTCGTCACCACTTCCGCGTGCTGCTGCATGAGAAGCCCTTTGCCGGCATCAACGGCAGTGGCAAACACAACAACTGGAGCCTGGGCACCGACACAGGCCGACAACTGTTCCGTCCAGGCAAGAGTCCGCAAGAAAACCTGCAGTTCATCACCTTTCTGTCGTGCGTGATGGCCGCCGTTCACCGCTACAATGGCCTGCTCAAGGCGTCAATTGCTTCGGCCACCAACGCTCACCGTCTGGGCGGCAACGAGGCTCCTCCAGCCATCATCTCGATGTTTCTTGGCTCGCAGTTGAGCCAAGTGTTGAGCACGTTGATTGACGACGATTGCGATGATGACCTTAACTTCGCTGCTCACGAAGAACTCAATCTGAAGGTGAGCCAGATACCCGAACTCATGGTGGACAACACCGACCGCAACCGCACATCACCATTTGCCTTCACCGGCAATCGATTTGAGTTCCGCGCTGTGGGGTCGAGCGCTAACTGTGCCTCAGCGATGATTGCGCTCAATGCTGCTGTGGCTCAACAGTTGATGTGGTTCAGGCGCGACGTAGACCGACGCATGGCCAATGGTTCGAGACGTGACGATGCCATCATGGCCGAAGTAAAACTGCGGCTAAGGCAGTCGCGTGCAGTGCACTTCGACGGCAATGGCTACAGTGCCGAGTGGCAGCACGAGGCCAAGCGGCGCGGTCTGGACTGCGAGACATCGGTGCCGCGCATCATCGATGCCTACTTGTCGCCCCAAGTGGTGGAGATGTTTGCCGAGACAGGTGTGTTCTCGCACGTCGAACTTGAGGCCCGCAACGAGGTCAAGTGGGAGATGTATGTCAAGAAGGTGCAGATCGAGGCCCGTGTGCTGGGCGACTTGGCATTGAACCACATCGTTCCTGTGGCCACACGCTACCAGTCGTTACTGCTCGACAACGCTTGCAAGCTCCAGCAGCTGTTCAGTCGCCAGCAGTTTGAGCAAATGGCAGCACACCAGTTGGCCACTATCGAGGCCATCAACCATCACATGCAGGCCATCGGCGACCAAGTGGCGCAAATGGTAGAACACCGCAAAGTGGCCAACCGCATCAACAACATGCGCGAGCGTGCCCTTGCCTATCACGACACGGTCGCAACTTTGCTCGACAGCATCCGCTATCATGTCGACAAGCTGGAGTTGATGGTCGACGACGAGATGTGGCCCCTGCCCAAATACCGCGAGTTGCTGTTTATCCGCTGACCTGCTGTCACCATTGGGCGTGGCACCCGAGCCGCCACCATACGCCTTGATGACAGCCCGCGCAGCCTGCCGCTCAAACTCCGACGCATCGACGCTCTCCAGCCGCCGCCGTGCCTCCTCCACAGCAGACGAGTGGTCTGTCGTGTGGTCAGCGGATCTGCCACTAGCACCATCACGCACCCGCAAACGCAGGCCGTCAGTTGATTGATGTACTGCTTGCGGTTCGTCTGATGATACACCACCAGCGGCTCGCCGTTCGCGTCAACAACCTTGCTGGCTTCCTCTGGGTTATTCTCCCAGTCGCCGAACCACTTCTTGAAGTTGCCCGTCCGCACCTCGTCATACAGACGCTCGTCCAGCCGGCTCTCCTCGCCATTCGGAGCACGACGCACACGATAATGCACAACACCATTATTGTCCGTGTACGGATAGTTATGACGATGTGCCTTTCCTGTCGCATCAACAAACTCACCAGTGCGAATAAGACTCACGACACCACCGATGATTGCGTTGGCCGCATCCTTGGGCGACACCTCGCTGGGCTCAAACACCCATTCGGTATAGCCATCATGCTCACCAGTGCTGACATGCTCGCCATTCTTGCGAATAACAAGACTCACCTTATGGTCGGCATCAGCATTGCCCATCCTCGCACCATTGGCTTCATGGTCAGATACTCGCAGATGCAGCAATCGGCGATCAACCATAATGTCGCCCTCATAGACATCGCCATAATATGACTGGCTGCTATCAGATTTATCAAGATGCAGGCCTTTGCCAATCGCACTCACAGCTTGAGAGGCTGTAGCGATTTGTTTTTTCAGACCTCCCTCATTTTGAATTTTTCTTGCAGCACGGAGTGTTATGTCAGTATTTCTTTGTATCTTTGCGGCATCTTCTTGGTGCGTAAGTGGATTATGGCTTAGATGCTCGCTGCCACCTTGACGTAGACCGCCATCAGATGGGTTGCCTGAAACAGCATCGCCCCGCTCGATGGTGGTTGCTTTTTCTCCACCATTTACACGCGCGGCATCCGCTTCGCTGAACTCAACACCACCCTCACGCTCATAGTCATACTC
>DEKO01000015.1:3479-13187 GCA_002353885.1 Porphyromonadaceae bacterium UBA2720 | reverse complement strand
GCACTTCTTATTGGAACTTTCAATAGAGGAGGCTGACTCTTTTTTCACATTTTTTATTTGTACGTTTGCCCGAAAATTCCGAAATTTGCACGCTTTATAGCCGCCTGTCCGATTTGGATGGCGCTTGCAAATAGTTCAGATTTTTTAATAACCGCCTATTAACCAGGCATAAACAAACCGATAAATGAAAAAGATTCTATTAGTTGCAGCGCTGATGCTAGTTGTGGCCACGACGTGGGCCAGGCCCGCATTGCGTGGCGCTGTCAGGTGCATGCAGCCCGACGGAACGTCGGTCATGTTAGAGCTGCATGGCGATGAGTACTATCACTTCTCGACCACTGTTGATGGATACACTGTGCTGCAGAACGCACAGGGAACCTATGAGTATGCGCGCATGCAGGGGCAACAACTCGTGTCGACGGGTGTGCAAGCCCACGATGTCGCACAGCGCAGTGCTGCCGAGCAGGCTTTGCTGGCCAGCTTGGACAAGAACCTGACCGATGCTCAGGCCATCTCTAATAGCAAGATTGCTCGCGCTGCACGCGATAAAGCCAATCAGGCACCATCTCGAGCATTCGACCAGTCGAAGTTCCGCGGGCTCATCATCCTCATTCAATTCTCGGATGTGAAGTTCAGCCGTAGCGATATCGTTGACATCTATTCGCGCATGTGTAGCGAGAGAGGCTATCAGGGCTACACCAACGAGGATGGATCGACCAACTACTATGGCTCGCTGTTTGACGGCTCGGTGCGTGACTACTTTTACTCACAGTCCAACGGTATGTTTGATCCCGAGTTTGATGTCTTTGGCCCTTACACTACGACCTATAAGGCTACACAGTGCGATAACAACTCGCGCACCATCTTCCAGGCTGCCCTGAAAGCACTTGACTCGCAGATTGACTTTAGCAAGTATGATGGCGACAGCAATGGCGTGGTCGACAACGTGTGCTTCGTGGTGGCTGGTTGGGGCTCGCACGTGCAGGGCAACAACAGCGGACTGCTGTGGCCCCACGAGAGCAAGCAGCTGATGACCAGCCCGAAGCTCGATGGCAAGTCGTTTGACCTCTACTCGTGCTCGACCGAGATGTTGGGCGGTGAGGGCCAGGTGCTGCTCGAGGGCATCGGCACGTTCTGCCATGAGTTTGGGCACGTGCTGGGTCTGATGGACCACTATGACACCGACTACGCCCAGAGTGGTGGCGAGAGCCATAACCCGGGCGCATGGGACGTCATGGCTGGCGGTGCCGATCACAACTATGGTCGCACACCCGTTGGACACAACATCTTTGAGCGTTACACCCTGGGATGGGCCAACCCAACCGTCATCCGTGAGACTGGTGACTATAGCCTTGATGCGGTCAACATCGCTGGGCAGGGCTTCATCGTCAAGACAACCAAGGCCAAAGAGTATTTTATGATTGAGAATCGCCAACAAACCGGTTGGGACCGCTACTTGCCCGGACACGGCATGCTTGTGTGGCGCGTCGACTCGTCGGCTGCCTACAAGTGGGTGGTCAACCAGGTCAACACCAATCCCGAGCGCAACTACTTCGAGCTGCTGCGTGCAGCCAACACGGCCACGGGCGACCTGGCTTCTGACCCATTCCCCGGAACGATGGGTATCACCCGACTGACCAACGACACTTATCCCAGCCTGTGCACTTGGGACAAGACACAGAATAAGTACCAGATTGAGAACATCCGCGAGGCCGATGAGGTCATTACCTTCCATGTCGGCAATCGTGATGAGAACCTGTGGACATCGCTGGTCGAGACATTCGAAGACATGCCTGTTATGTCAACGAGCCCAACAAGAGGCGTCGAGGGTGAGTTTGCCAACTGGGACTTTGTCAAGGCCTATGTCAAGACGCCGGGCAGTGATTATTGCACCGGCACCAAGGCTGTCGAGATGGTTTATCCGAGCCAGTTCACGTCGGTCAGTCCCATCTATTATAATATTGAGGAGGTAACATTCGATGTCAGTAACACATCGTCGTCGTCAGCCAAGATTAACCTGAACTATTCGCTTGACGAGGGCGCAACCTGGACCAAGGCCAAGAATGTGGCCGGGTCGGATGCTATCACCATCCCCGCCAACACGCGCACGGCATGCTACTGGCTTGTGCCTGTCAACAACAAGCAAGCTGTGCAGTTCCGTGTGTTACAGAACTCGGGAAACAAGACTGTGCCCCTCTATATCGACAACTTCACTGTCTACTACAGCGGCGAGCAAGGTGGACCAGAGGAGGGCCTCAAGGGCGATGTCAACAATGATGACAATGTCGATATCGCTGATGTCAACGCAGTCATCGACATGATGCTGGGCAAGGCCAACAAGGTGGACGCTGCCGATGTCACTGGCGACGGCGTTGTTGATATCGCTGATGTCAACGCAATCATCGACCTGATGTTGGGCAAGTAATTTGTAACGCTCTTAAGTAATGCAATGGAGGTGTGACAGGGACTGCAAATCGTGCCACACCTCCTTTTTAATAACATAAATGAAAGATATGAGAAAAGTTTTTTCTTTTGTGATGTATTTGCTTTTGGGAGTCGTTTGCTGGGCCATTCCGGCCGATAAGACTCCAATCACGGTCACCCAGAGCGATGGCACGACACTGACGCTGAAACTGGTGGGTGACGAGTTCTTTCACTACAACACCACCATCGATGGATACACGGTGCTCATGAATGCCAGTGGAGCATATGAGTACGCACGGCCATTGAACGACCAGCTTGTGCTCTCGGGTGTGCTTGCACACGACCCCGGACAGCGCACGATGGCCGAAGGGCAGATGCTCGAGCAGATCGGGAAGCACCAGCGCTCGGCAAGGCAGGTCAGTATGGGGCGCCAGAGCCGCATGCGCGCCGCTGGTCCCATGGCGACCACTTTGCCACAACGCGAGCCGATGGTTGACTATTCCAACTTCCGGGGACTGATTATCCTCATCAACTACTCCGACCGTCAGTTCATGATGGACGACCCGTGTGACTTCT
This sequence comes from Porphyromonadaceae bacterium UBA2720, assembly GCA_002353885.1. Classification (GTDB taxonomy): domain Bacteria; phylum Bacteroidota; class Bacteroidia; order Bacteroidales; family Muribaculaceae; genus Sodaliphilus. Next base: position 10,187 of record DEKO01000015.1, on the reverse strand, counting down.
ATGACAAGATGGTCAACGAGGAGGGCTTCGACCACTTCATGTTCAACGGGCGTCGACATAACTGCACGGGCTCGATGCACGATTACTTCAAAGACCAGTCAGGAGGTATTTTTGCCCCTGAGTTTGACATCGTTGGCCCAGTCAACCTAGACTATGCCTGCACTGACCACAATGGTACGGAGAACTCGGCTAGCATTTTCAAGGCTGCCATGGATGCAGCCGACTCGATGGTTGATTTCAGCAACTATGACAATGATGGCGATGGCATAATCGACATGGTTTATTTCTTGGTCGCTGGCTATTCGGCCAACTATAATGGCAACAATGGCGAATATCTGTGGCCACACAAGGCGTGGCTCTATGACTATTATAACGACCGATGGTATGACTATGATGGCGTTGTCGTAGGGCAATATGCCAGTTCAACCGAGATTTACGGATGGGAGTCGCAGGGCTATCCCATGCCGTTGGGCATTGGCACGATGTGCCACGAGTTTAGCCATGTGTTGGGATTGCCCGACCTCTACGATACCAATTACGCCGATCAGGGCCAAAGCCACGATCCAGGCGAATGGGATATCATGGCCGGTGGCGGTTCTTATAACTATGGTCGCACACCATGCGCCTATAGTATCTGGGAACGCTATGCCTTGGGATGGAATCGGCCACAAGAGATCAACTCCGAGGGCAGCTACTCACTGCAGTATGTGGGTAACACTGGCGATGGGCTGATTCTGCGCACACCGGTGGATAACGAGTTCTTTATGCTCGATAACCGTCAGCGCACCAAGTGGGATGCCTATCTGCCCGGGCACGGCATGCTCATTGCGCGTGTCGACTCGACCAACAGCCGCATTTGGGACTGGAATCATGTCAACGCCGACCCCAGTCACAACTACTATGAGCTGCTGCGTGCTGGCAATGGCACCAGCGGGGCAAACTCGTCAGACCCCTTCCCCGGTTCGGGAAATGTGACGGCTGTCTCTAACTTCACCAACCCCAACCTGCGCACATGGGCACAAGTCGAGTGCCCATTTGAGATTCGAAACATCACCGAGGCTAGTGGCGTGATAACATTCAAGGTCAAGCAGGCGCAGCAACCGCAGATGCTGGTCGAGGACTTTGAACAGATGGCTGCAACAAACAATAAGAACCTCAAGGCTGTGCAAGGCAACTTTGCCAAGTGGAACTTCACCGGAGCTAATGTCACCGCTCCTGATGCAAGATACTGCGACGATGCGCAGGCTGTGGCCATGGTCAAACCATCGCTCATCGCAACCGATGAGCCACTGATGGTGCGCACCTACCGCATCGAGTTCACAGCGCGCAACTCATCGTCGACCGATGCCAAGTTCACACTCCTCTCATCGCCTGATGGACAGACGTGGACTAAGTTGAACAACGAGTATCTCACTGTCAATGCCAATAGCAGTACCATGCTCTATCAGATGGTTGAGACGGTCAGGCCCATGTACTATCGTCTGACCATGGCAGGCGGGCATGCAAGCCAGCCATGCTACGTCGACAACATCAAGTTCTACTATGACGACATCCTTGTCATGGGCGATGTCAGTGGTGATGGGCAGGTCGATGTGGCCGATGTCAATGTCATCATCGATGTCATGCTGGGTAGGGCCGTCAATGCAGCTGCCGATGTCAATGCCGATGGCGTGGTGGATATCGCCGATGTCAATAGGGTCATTAACCTGATGCTGGGACGAAACGAATAACCTTATATAACTAATAGCAGACAGATGAAAAAAATCATTGCAATGTGTGTGGCAACTGCCATGGCGCTTGTCACACATGCTGTGCCGGCTCATCCCGGCATGGTGACCATCACGCAGCCCGATGGCAACAAAGTGACCGTCAGGCTTGTTGGTGACGAATTCTTCAATTACAATTGCACATCTGACGGTTACACCGTCGTGCGCAATGAGCAGGGTGACTATGAATATGCCACATTGAATAATGGACGGCTCGAGCCTTCAGGCTTACTGGCGCACGACATGACTGCGCGCACAGCCGATGAGAAGCAATTCCTGGCTGTGATAGGTAAGCACCTGCGTAGCGAGGTTGCAGTCCAAGCAGCACGGGCGCAACGCACACAGCGCGACCGCTTGCTGGCACCGCGCAAGGCGGGCACCTGGGACAACTATCGTGGCCTTGTCATCCTGGTTAACCTCCAGAACAAGACCTTCAAGCGCACCGATGCTCAAGCATTCTACCAGGATCAGACCAACAAGCGCAACTATACTGGCTACCAAGAGCAGAATAGCTCGCAATGGGTCAACTGCACTGGCTCGGTGCGGGATTACTTCTACGACAACTCGATGGGCAAGTTTGACCCGCAGTTCGATGTCATCGGACCTGTCACGGCCAACTATAATACCACTTCATTCTCACAGACGGCCAATGCTCGAACCATCTTCCTCTCGGTCCTCGAGCAGGTCAAGAGTCAAGTCGACTTCAGCCAGTACGATGCCGATGGCAATGGTGTGGTCGATATGGTCTATTTCATTGTGGCTGGCTATGGGTCGAACTATGAGGGAAACACGAGTTCCTATCTCTGGCCACATGCGTCGTCGTTTGCTGGCTCGGGAGTGAGTTACAATGGCAAGACGCTGGGGCGCTATGCCTGCTCGGTCGAGATGGATGGTTTGGAGTATTATGGCGGATATTATGCCACCATTGGCGGAATTGGCACCATGTGTCACGAGTTCAGCCATGTGCTGGGCGTGATGGACCACTACGATACCGACTATTCGGGCAGTGGGGGCCAGAGCAACACTCCGGGCGAGTGGGACGTTATGGCAGGAGGAAGCTACTTCAATAGTGGGCGCACACCATGCGGATACACCCTGTTTGAGCGCTACACCATGGGATTTGCCAATCCAACGGTTATCACCGAGCCTGGGGACTACACACTCAATCCGGTCAACACCAGCAATGAGGGCTACATCATCAAGTCGCCCATTGCTCGCGAATACTTCATGCTCGACAATCGCCAGAAGACACGTTGGGATGCCTATATACCTGGCCATGGCATGCTTGTGTGGCGAGTCGACTCGACCAACTCGGGAGTGTGGGCGAACAATGCAGTCAATGCCAACCCTGAGCACAACTATCTTGAAATCATACGCGCCGGACAGGCTTCGTCTGCCTCGGCTTCTGATCCGTTCCCGGGCTCACGAAGTGTCAGGTCACTAGATGCCAACACCAATCCCGCACTGCTCACTTGGGGCAAATTTCCCACCGAACTCGGACTGAAGAACATCTTTGAGTCGAACAAGGTCATCACATTCACTGTCTTCCAGCAAGATGGAGCCAAGTCGGTCATAGAGGACTTTGAGCACATGCCCACCAGCACAACGGGAAATGCCGCCGACGTCATGGGCAACTATGCCAACTGGACTTTCTACAAGAGCAATGTGGTCATCGCTCCCGATACGGCTTGCACTGGGCGCAAAGCAGTGGCTATGGTCTCGCCCAGCTATTTCTATATGACAACGGAGTTACCAACTAAGCCACATCTGCTCACTTTTCATGCCTACAATTACACGAATGTGGCGGCTAAGGTCAGGGTTGAGTATAAGTCTGCAACAGACACCAAGTGGACCACCTTCAAGGCACTGGATGTGCCTGCTGGAGCCGATCAAGTGGCCGAGTGGCAGATTTCGCTCGATGCACAGAAGATGTGGCGATTCAGTCAGCCAACAGGCAACAAGACTGTGCCCATTTATGTTGATGACATCACTTTCCACTATATGGGCAACGAGATTCCCACCAACGAGTTTCCCGATGATCCCGTGGGTGATGTCAACGGTGACGGAATGGTGGATGTGGCCGATGTGAACCTCATCATCAACATTATGCTTGGCCAAATGGCATCAACCGACATGGCCGATGTGGATGGCAACGGCACGATTGACGTGGCCGATGTCAATACTGTTATCAACTTGATGTTGGGCAAATAGGCCTCACAATGCTGATTGTGGCTGGGTCCCGACTACGCTGGGCGCGTGGTCGGGACTGCTTTTGTTGACTATGCGCAGCCCCTTGGGATAAAGGTTGTTGGCTCGGTTACCCAGATTGTTGGCCCAACCCAAAGGAATATGACTGTAAGTGACCAACACTGGGCCACGAGGAGCATCGACTGCAATGGCTTCGCCACGCAGATAGGCCAGAGCGGTCGCGTAGTCAACCTCGCATGACGGTAGGGCAGTGTGGTCGAGTGCGGAACTCAGCGCCAGAGACAGGTGCGGCACGCAGTTCTTGCCCTTGACAGTGCCCAGCGTCACGCCCGAATAGATGACTGTTGCCAAACTGCGAAGAACAGACACAACATCGGCATGAATCTTGGGATTAGCTACCACATCGTCGCCTTGCTGACTCAATTCATAGTCCTGGCCATTGACCAGCCACTCGCGCACTGACTTTGCCACTGCGATGGATGTGACGGATGGGCTCTTCTTTGAGCGCAGAGGCTGGCGCATACCATCGGGTTTGCGCATCACGGCCATGAACAGCCCCTCGCCTCGCGTGCGGTGGGGCATGAAGCGGTAGCATGGCAAGTCGCAGCCCACAGCAGGGGCTATGCCCCATGAGGCATCGATGGGTACTGGCACTGGTTCTGCACCATATTCAGAAATCAGATGTTCTAGCATCTCCTCGTTCTCATGGCGGTTGTAGGTACAAGTGCTATAGATGAGGAGGCCTCCAGGGCGCAAAGCGGGCCAGATGTCGCGCAAAATCTCGCGCTGGCGACCAGCACACTGGTCTACCAGAGCTGGCGACCATTGCAACACGGCATCGGCGTCTTTGCGCATCATGCCCTCGCCGCTGCAGGGCACATCGGTGGCAACTACATCGAACAAGTGGGTCAGACGGCCTAGCTGTGCAGGGGCATTGCTTGTCACCACTGCATGTGGCGAGCCCCAGCGCATCACATTGTCGGCTAGCGCACGAGCACGACTGGGGACAATCTCGTTGGCAACAACCAACGAACCCGCTGGCAGTGCCTGGAGGGCTGCTGTGGTCTTGCCGCCTGGAGCTGCGCACAAGTCCAAGTAACGCACAGGCCGGTCAATCAATTGACTGATCACGTGATGGATAAACATTGATGATGCGTCCTGCACATAGTATAGCCCGCCGTGCAACAGTGGGTCGAATGTGAAGGCGGGACGTTGCTCCAGATAGAATCCGCTGGCGCACCAAGGCACAAGTGCAGCATCCTGTGGCGCACTGCCGCCCTTCATCTCGTTGACACGAACACTCACTGTCGGCTCGGTCTCGGCAATGGCGCGGCACATCGCCTCGGCTTCGTCGGGCATCAGCCGTCTCAGCATCTCAATAAATTCATGCTTCAATTCCATGTCCTACCATTTTAGCCCACAAAGTTACAACTTTTTGACTTTTCACCAAAATGATACAATCGGGGACGGTTCTCAATTGTATCATTTTGCTGCGAATGATACAATTAAGAACCGTCCCCGATTGTATCATTCTAAGCAAGTAGTTTGCTGGCGGCTCTTAGCTGGTGACGCATGATGCTTAACATTTCTTGGCTCTCTTGCAGCATGGTCAGGTAGATGATTGCTGTCCTGTAGCTCGACGAGTTGTCAGACCCTTGCATGTTGTCAATCAACTGCTCGCGCAGCTGCGACAAGTCATCTTTGCACTTGTCGGCCTGGCTCATGACACGCTTGTAGTCGGTGAAGTCGCGGCTCTCCAGCATGTTGACGGTCTCTTCCATCAACTCGGTGATGGTGTGACGCATCGGGGCAAATTCATTGAGGTAGCTCTCGGGCAATGGGCTGAAGTTGTTATCGACGTGCTCCTTGACGGGCTCGAGCATGCGCTTGAGTGTGTAGACGTACTGCTGATTGCTGTTGGCTCCCAGATGGAACCAAGTGTTGCGCTCCAGGGCAATGTTGCGTGGGATGCGTCGCAGGCTTAAGAACTCCTTGCGTCGTGTGCGCTTGAGTTCGTCCTGCTGGCGCCGCAGGTCCTTGCCCACGTCGCGCAACTGCCGCACTCGCTCATGAGCTAGTCCGTCGATAATCTGGTCGTAGTGCTGCAATGTGAACCTGCACATGGTCGACTGTGTCTGGCTGATGTGGCGCTGCAGCAGGTTCCACACAATCTCGGGATCGCGGCTACGCATCATCAGTTTGTAGAGTTGCTCCTGATGTGAGTCTTGCTTGCCCTTGCCGAAGCGGATGTGACTGCGCACCAGCGTGTAGACAACCACTGCCATCATGGCCAGCATCACTGGGATGCCACCAAGGTGCATCAATAGGCAGACAAGTGCGCAGGCGGCGAAGGTGATGCCTGCTGTGATGAGCCAGCCGCCGATGACGCTGAGCACGCCTGTCACACGATAGACGGCACTGTCGCGTGTCCAAGCATGGTCGGCCAAACTAGTGCCCATGGCCACCATGAAGGTGACATAGGTCGTTGACAGGGGCAACTTGTAGTTGGTGCCCACAATGATGAGTGCCGATGAGAGCACTAGGTTGATGGCGGCACGCAACATGTCGAAGGCGGCATTGTCATCCAGATGCCCTTTGCTCTTGTCAAAACGCCGATCGATGGCTGCTACCACATGGCGTGGCACTGCATGCCGCATGCGGTCGTTGCTGTCTTGAACGGCGCGAACCAGGCTGCGGGCAGCCTGCGAGGTTCCGAACATCTCGTCGCCCTCGT
>DEKO01000015.1:0-3416 GCA_002353885.1 Porphyromonadaceae bacterium UBA2720 | reverse complement strand
CATCAGCACACCGGCAATGGCAAGGTAGATAAATGGTGACCGGGCCGACTGAGCCAGCGAACTCATCATGTAGGAGTTGATGTCGGTGGCGCCATGCCCCGACCAGTCTTGATAGGAGTCAAGCCCGGCCAAGGGAATACCGATGAAGTTGACCAGGTCGTTGCCAGCAAATGCCATGGCTAGGGCAAACGTGCCGCTGAGTACAATGATGCGCAAGACATTGACCCGCAAGCTGTAGAGTATGGCAGATAAGATCGAAGCCACAGCGAATGTGATGCCCAGCAACAACGGGGTGTTGCCGGCAATCCAAACCTTAAAATCTTCGGCAATTAATGGCGACTCTGACAGGGTCTCGATGAAGATGAAGTAGGCTAGGACGGTGAACGAAAGACCGCCGAAGATGCCATGAGTCAAGCAACTGTTGCCTTGCAGGTTGAAGGTGAACACCAGTCGCGACAACCACTGCACTATCAGTCCGCATACAAAGGCGATGGCCACACTGGCAAAGATGGCAATGATGAGCGACAACGCCTTGTCTGTGTTCATCAGTGTCGACAGCGACAGCGACGAGTCGGCATGTATCTTGACCAATGAAAGGACGAATGTGGCCCCCAGCAGACCGAACACCAGCGTAACCGTTGACGATGTAGGCAGGCCTAGGTCGTTGAAGCGGTCGAGCACAATGATATTGGTAGCCACAACGGCCATAAAGACAATCATTACCTCGCGAAATGTGAAGTTGGTGGGTTGCATGATGCCATGACGTGCCACATCCATCATGCCGGCCGACATCAGTGCGCCAGCCATCACACCGACCGATGCTACGACCAGGATGGTCTTGAACGTGCCGGCCCGTGCGCCGATGGCCGACGACAAGAAGTTGACAGCGTCGTTGCTCACGCCCACAAACAGACCAAGTGCGGCCAAGATTAGCATAAAAACTGTGATAATCAGATAAGTAATCTCCATCTTTCAATAGCTTTGATTGATAATTGTGCTGCAAAATTACCCACAACCTATTTCACCTCGGTTACAATGCTGTGAAGATATTGTTTCGACACAACATTGTCACCGATTTGTTACCATTATGAAATAACAATGTGTGACCTTTGCGATGAAATTGTTCTAGGCTTCGGGCATTCGGTTGCTCGAACAAACGACTAGTTAAAGTACAATGTCCCACATCTAACGTTTAGAGAATATGAACAAGGATAAGGCTGATTTCATCTACACCTGCTTTAACGTGTTCAGGTTGGTTCTGTTTGTGATCATACTTGTTGCTGCCTATATTGTGCTGGAGAACTAACTGTTTTCGTAAAGATGGTCTCCCTCGCCACATGTTGTTGCACACGGCATGGGGCGAGGAGGTATGTGTTTACGCTTCAGCGAGCCTATAAAATCACCGAAAAACACCAATTTTCGACCTTTTTCTTGTGCATGCCATTTTTTTGCGGTAATTTTGCGGATTGATTGTGCCGTGGGCGCTTTAGCCGAGCGAAAAGGCATGCGGCCATTGAGCGGGCAGGTCGAGAAGTTCAGATGCTTGTCAACTTGTTCACCCATTAATTTGTTATAATAATAATCAATTAATAACTAAATTTTAACAGAACTACTATGTGGTTAACTAATTCTTCTGTAGGACGGAAAGTGGTGATGAGTGTCACCGGACTTTTCTTGATCCTATTCTTAACATTCCACGCGCTGATGAATGCTGTGGCTCTCATCTCGTTTGATGCTTATGAGGCCGTGTGCGAGTTCTTGGGCGCCAACTGGTATGCGCTGGTGGGTACTGCTGTGCTGGCTGGCGGATTTGTGATTCACATCATCTTTGCCTTCTGGCTGTCGATGCAGAACCGCAAGGCCCGTGGCACCAATGCCTATGAGGTGTCGAAGAAGCCTGCCACCGTCGAGTGGGCATCGCAGAACATGCTGGTGCTTGGCATCATCGTCTTGTGCTTCCTGGTGCTGCACCTCTATCACTTTTGGGCCGAGATGCAGCTGCCTGAGATCGTGGGCGACATGCCACTCAGCGGTGAACTTGCCTTGGAGCAGACCTTTGGCCAACTGTGGGTGCTGCCAGTCTACCTGATTGGTTTCTGTGCCATCTGGTTCCACATCACACACGGATTCTGGAGCGCATTCCAGACCCTGGGTACGACCAACGACCGCTGGATTGAGCGATTCAAGTGCATCGGCTTCTGGTGGGCCACTATCATTATGGGTCTCTTTGCCATCGAGGCTATCGCCCTTACTGGTCGGTTCTGCTGGGGCTGGGAATGCATTGGCGCATGTTAATTTCTGCTGAGTAATTAATCATTAAAATCTTTACTAAAAATGGAAGAAACTAAAATTCAAGCTGCTCAGCCTACGATTGACTCGAAGATTCCTGAGGGACCCGTCGCTGAGAAGTGGACAAATTATAAGGCGCATCAGAAACTGGTCAACCCCGCCAACAAGCGCCGTCTCGACATCATTGTCGTCGGTACAGGTCTGGCTGGTGCCAGTGCTGCTGCCACATTGGGTGAGATGGGCTTCAATGTGCTCAACTTCTGCATCCAGGATTCGCCCCGCCGCGCTCACTCGATTGCCGCACAGGGTGGTATCAATGCAGCCAAGAACTATCAGAACGACGGCGACTCGGTTTACCGCCTGTTCTACGATACGGTCAAGGGCGGTGACTATCGTGCTCGCGAGGCCAACGTCTACCGTCTGGCAGAGGTGTCGAACAACATCATCGACCAGTGCGTGGCACAAGGTGTTCCCTTTGCACGCGAGTATGGTGGCTTGCTGGCCAACCGCTCGTTTGGTGGCGCTCAGGTGAGCCGCACCTTCTATGCCAAGGGACAGACCGGACAGCAGCTGCTGTTGGGTGCCTATTCTAGCTTGAACCGCCAGATTCAGATGGGCAAGGTCAAGAGTTACAACCGCTATGAGATGCACGATGTGGTTATCATCGATGGCCGAGCACGTGGCATCATCGCACGTAACCTGGTCACTGGCAAGCTCGAGCGTTTTGCAGCTCACGCTGTGGTCATCGCCACCGGTGGTTATGGCAACACCTACTTCCTGTCGACCAACGCCATGGCCTGCAACTGCTCGGCAGCAATGGCTTGCTATCGCAAGGGTGCATGGTTTGCCAACCCCGCCTATGTTCAGATTCACCCCACGTGCATCCCTGTGCATGGTGACAAGCAGTCGAAGTTGACGCTGATGAGCGAGTCGTTGCGCAACGATGGCCGCATCTGGGTGCCCAAAGACATTGAGGACGCCAAAAAACTGCAAGCCGGACAAATCAAGGGCAGCGACATCCCTGAGGAGAACCGCGACTACTATCTCGAGCGTCGCTATCCCGCCTTCGGTAACCTGGTGCCTCGCGACGTGGCTAGCCGTGCTGCTAAGGAGCGTTGCGACAAGGG
>DEKO01000192.1 GCA_002353885.1 Porphyromonadaceae bacterium UBA2720 | reverse complement strand
CCATGTGCGCGTGCGTGGACTCATGGCCATGGCCACCAACACCGACGACCGGGTGCAGATAGAGCGTGAGTTCCAACTGGTGAATGACACGTTCAGGCTGATCAAAGACGAATTCTTTGCCGAGCACGACGAGTTCGACCAGATTAGCATGGGCATGAGCGACGATTGGCAGCTGGCTGTCAAGCATGGTGCCACGCTTGTCCGCGTCGGATCGGCTATTTTTGGACCAAGACAATATTAGTCACACACTTTTTAGCACAATTTGTTGGGTGATCTAGATTTTTTTTGTACTTTTACACCGTAATTTTATAAATGATTAATTTTAGACTAAAATGACACAGACTCAAAACAAATCCAATGGTAGTATCATTGCCATTGTGACAATGATGTTCCTCTATGCAATGATTGCATTTGTGACCAATCTGGCCGCACCGATTGGTGTGGTGATGAAGAGCGACCCGGAGGTGGGTGACTCCAACTTCCTGGCTATGATGGGCAACTTCATGAACTTCTTGGCCTATCTCTTCATGGGCATTCCCGCCGGCAAGATGCTGGTCAAGGCCGGGTATAAGAAGACGGCCATGGTGGGTGTTGGCTTGGGCCTGATAGGCGTGCTTGTGCAATTCATTTCGGGTTTTGAGGCCCTGGAGGGTTACAGCGACAATGTGGTCTATCTCACCGGTGCTTTCATCTCGGGTGTGTCGGTGTGCTTGCTCAATACTGTGGTCAACCCCATGCTCAACCTCATCGGTGGTGGCGGCAACCGCGGCAATCAGCTCAATATGATTGGTGGCACATTCAACTCACTGGCTGCTACTCTGACCCCCATGCTTGTGGGTGCGCTCATCGGACAAGTGACCAAAGAAACCGACTTTGCTGACATTAATCTTGTACTCTATATCGCTATGGCTGTGTTTGCTGTCGCATTCATTGTGCTGGCACTGGTGCCCATCAAGGAACCTGAGCTGGGCAAGGTGACAGCCGAGACCAAGTTCGAGCACTCGCCATGGAAGTTCCGTCACTTTGTGCTTGGCACCATCGGCATCTTTATCTATGTGGGCATCGAGGTGGGTGTCCCTGGTACGCTCAACTTCTACTTGAGCGACATGACCGACAAGGGAGCCGGCCTGCTGGCCAATGCGGCTGCTATTGGCGGCATGGTGGCAGGTACTTATTGGCTGCTCATGCTTGTGGGCCGTATCATTGGCAGCGCCATTGCCAGCAAGGTCTCGAGTAAGACAATGACGATGGTTGTCACTGCTGTGGGTATGATATTGATTGTCTGTGCCATGCTGCTTGACAAGACCAACACGGTCGCTATGCCAGTGTTCACCGGAACAGGATTTGAGATGGCTACCGTGCCTATGAGTGCCATGTTGCTCGTGTTGTGCGGTCTGTGCACATCGGTGATGTGGACCAGCATTTTTAATCTCGCTACCGAGGGGCTGGGCAAGTATACTGCAGCTGCGTCGGGCATCTTCATGATGATGGTCGTGGGTGGCGGTGTGTTGCCCCTGATTCAGAACGCCATCGCTGACAGTAGCCTGGGTTACATGATTTCTTACATCGTCCCGCTGCTTGGCTTGGCTTATCTGTTCTTCTATGCTGTGTCAGGCTGCAAGAATGTCAACACAGATATTCCTGTCGATTAATACTATTTACAACTCAAATTCTGTAATAGTTAAGGAGTTAAGTAGTCAAATCTTGTGCAAGCCGAATGCAGAGCCGAGCTAGCTCATGCTCTGCTGAGGCGCAGCCAAGATTATTCAAATGGAGTTAAGACGTCACGTTGTGACGGTGGGAACGCGCCTTGGTGCGTTTGCCTCCAGGTCGGCTTGCAGATACTTAAAATTATGGGAAAAGTAGAGCAACAAAAGCATCCGTCTTAACTCCTTGGCTCCCTTAATTGCTGACAAGAAGCTACTTTGGAAAGTTAAACTTACAAAATAACCTGCTAAACTCTATGATCAACGCTATGCTGATGAATCGTGCGGCCAACAATATTCGCATCCTGGCCGCAACGATGGTTGAGAACGCCAAGTCGGGGCATCCTGGCGGCGCAATGGGAGGAGCGGACTTCATGAATGTCCTCTACTCCAAGTTTCTGGTCACTGACCCTGACGACCCCAGATGGTTTGCCCGCGACCGCTTCTTCCTCGATCCCGGGCACATGTCGCCCATGCTCTACAGCGTGCTGCACCTCATGGGCAAGTACACCACCGACGACCTCAAGGCTTTCCGCCAGTGGGGCAGTGTCACCCCGGGCCATCCCGAGGTCGATGTCGAGCATGGTGTCGAGAACACCAGTGGTCCATTGGGACAGGGGCATGTGATGGCCGTCGGAGCTGCCATTGCCGAGCGCTTTATTGCCACGCGGTTCTCTGAGGTGTGGGCACACAAGACCTATGCCTTCATCAGCGACGGCGGCATTCAGGAGGGAATCTCGCAGGAGGCAGCGCGCATTGCTGGCTATTTGGGACTGAGCAACCTCATCATGTTCTACGACAGCAACCGTGTGCAGCTCTCGACCGACTGCGATGCTGTCAGCAACGAGAACACGGCCATGAAGTATCGAGCCTGGAACTGGAATGTGCTTGAGATCAATGGTTGCGACTCGCTGGCCATCGCGGGAGCGCTCGAGACAGCTCTGGCCGAGAAAGAGCGCCCGACCATCATCATCGGTCGCACCATCATGGGACGTGGCTGCGTCACTGCCGACGGAAAGAATTTCGAGGGACAGTGCAGCACTCATGGTCAGCCCATCAGCAAGAGTGGCGCCGACTATGCCAAGACGGTCACCAATCTGGGCGGAAACGTCAAGGATCCATGGGCTGTCTTCCCTGCAGTCGAACAGCTTTATTCCGATCGCAAGCGTCAGTTGCGCGACATCGTCAACGAGCGCAAGGCTGCTCAGCAGGCATGGATAGATGCCAATCCCGATCTGGCTAAACAGTTGAAAGCCTATATAAATGGTATTGTGCCAAATGTCGACTATGCTGCCATCGAGCACAAGCCGGGTATTGCCACACGTGCGGCCAGTGCCGATGTGCTCAAGGCGCTGGGCCAGCAGGTGGGCAATATGATTGTATCCAGCGCCGACTTGGCAAATTCTGACAAGACTGATGCCTTCCTCAAGGCGACCGGAGCTTTTGCGCGTCACGACTTCAAGGGAGCGTTCCTGCATGCAGGGGTGTCTGAGCTGGCGATGACAGCCATCATCAATGGCATGGCGCTGCATGGTGGTGTGATTGCTGCCTGCGGCACGTTCTTTGTCTTCAGCGACTACATGAAGCCTGCCGTGCGCCTGTCGGCCCTCATGCAGCTGCCAGTTAAGTTTGTCTGGACCCACGACGCGTTCCGTGTGGGCGAGGATGGACCCACTCACGAACCAGTTGAGCAAGAGGCACAAATCCGTCTGATGGAGGAGCTTAAGAACCATGCTGGGCAGAACAGTATGCTTGTCCTGCGTCCGGCCGATGCTGCCGAGACTACGGTAGCCTGGCAGATGGCCATGGAGAATACCTCTACGCCGACGGCTCTGATTCTCTCGCGGCAGAATGTTGATGACCTGCCCAGTGCAAGTGGTAACCGCTATCAGGATGCATTGCAGGCCAAGCGAGGTGGATATATTATAAATAAGGTGGAAAATCCCGATGTCGTCCTGGTTGCCAATGGTTCGGAGGTGGCTACGCTGGTTGCGGCTGCCGACATCATTGCCGCCGATGGCATCAAGGCGCAGGTGGTTTCGGTGCCGTCCATCGGTCTCTTCCTTGACCAGGATGAGAACTACCGTCGTCAAGTGCTGCCCAACGATGTTCCCACCTTCGGCCTCACAGCTGGACTGCCCTCGACCTTGCGCCGTGTGGTTCCATGTGGTGAGATTATGGGACTGGATCATTTCGGGGCATCGGCACCTTACAAGGTCTTGGACGAAAAATTCGGCTTCACTGCACTAAATGTCGCCCAAAAAGTCCGAAAATTCCTCGAAAACTAAAATTTTTCAACAAAAAAGTGATTTTTTTGGTCTGAGATTGCTTGTATTTGAAAAATTTGACCTATATTTGCACAATAATTTGCAGACGAATGTAATTTTTAATGTTTAACAGATAATTTTTTTATTAACGTAAGTCTATGAAAAAGATTACTTTGATGGCACTTGCATGTGCTATGTTCATGGTTCCCTCTGTGGCTAGCGCACAGGAGGTAACTTATGTTGAAGATCCTGCTCAGGGCTACACTTTCAATCGTTTCCAGGATAACTGGTTCATTGAGGGCCTTGGTGGTGCAGGTGTGATGATGTCCACGTGGGACAAGAACCTCGACTTTGGCGATCGCATCGGTTGGAAGGGCAACCTCTACATCGGCAAGTGGTTCTCGCCCGTCATGGGTGTTCGCTTCGGTGGTGAATTCAACCAGATGAAGGGTGCTACCTTGAAGAATGATGCTATGGGTCTGCGCACTGACCAAGCTGGCAAGAACGGCACGATGATGCAGCAGTTCAACAACATCGGCATTGCTGGTGATGTCATGATCAACGTCACCAACTGGTGGTGTGGCTATCGTCCCGGCCGTTTCTACAATGCCATTCCTTATGTTGGCTTTGGCCACCACTGGGCTGTGTACCGCGAGGACAAGAACAGCAAGGGTGACTGGTCGTATGCTGGCCAGAAGAAGCAGGACGGTGTGAAGCGTTACGCTCGCAACTACAGCGGCCGCGCTGGTCTGCTCAACACCTTCCGCCTGGGTGAGCATGTCAACCTGTTGCTCGACCTCCGCTTCGAGATGATGCAGGAGCATGTTGATGGTACTGGTGTTCGCACTTGGGTTGAGTATCCCTCGGCTCTCCTCGGTCTGAGCTACAAGTTCAACAAGACTGAGTGGACTGCTCCCGTGGTTCCCGTTTGCCCCACCTACAAGTGCACCGATGCTGAGTGCGACGCTCTGACCGCACGTCTGGCTGCTGCCGACCGCAAGATTGCTGACCTCGAGCGTCAGCTCAAGGCTTGCCTCGAGAAGCAGAAAGACGACGACGACAAGCCCGTTGTTGACAAGAAAGCTCCTCTGGCAATCGTTTACTTCCCCAAGAACGTGTCGAAGATCGTGGGTGTCCAGAACGACGTTGTCAACGCTGTGGGTGATGTCATGCTCGACGAGAACAAGAGCTACACCCTCACCGGTTGGGCCGACAACTACACTGGTAACGACAAGATCAACACTCGCCTCCGCAAGGACCGTGTTGCTACCGTCAAGAACGCCCTCGTGAGCAAGGGTGTTGCTGAGAGCCGCCTCGACACTCAGATTGACGACCGCAACCGTCCCGATGCAGACTTTGGTCCTAAGAGCGCTCCTCTGAGCCGCGCCGTCACCATCGTCCGCAAGTAAGAACGAGTTGACTAGTCTACACTAGACGCTTAAAGGTGTCCTCCTCACGGGGGACACTTTTTTTGTGCTTTGTCCAAAAATCGTTAATAATTCAACATCAAGTTGCATAGGTCAGCATGCCGTTGTAACTTTGCAAACATATGACCATTAACGATGTCACAACAGCCAACAGTTAGCACGACCGACCATCTGCTTGAGATGATACGTCTCAAGCAGGACATGACCATGCGGCAACAGTTCAGCCTCACGGCACGACTCAGTCTGCCGTCGATGCTGGCACAGTTGTCGATGATTGTCATGTTCTTTATCGATGCCGCTATGGTGGGCCATCTGGGAGCCAATCAGTCGGCGGCCATCGGCCTTGTCGAGACCACAACATGGCTTCTGGGAGGACTGAGTTCGGCTGTGTCGATGGGTTTCTCGGTGCAGGTGGCGCATGCCATTGGAGCCAGCGACTTCGATGCTGCACGCCGAGTGCTGCGTCAGTCCATCGTTTGCGCGCTGCTGTGGAGTGTCGCGTTGTCACTGGTCTGTGTGGCGATTCATAGCCGTTTGCCCTACTGGTTGGGAGGCAGTCCCGAGATAGCTCGCGACGCGTCACTCTATTTCTTGATTGTGGGGTGCAGTGGCATCTTCTTCCAGATGGAGGGGTTGGCCGGGTCGATGCTCAAGTGTGCCGGCAACATGAAGGTGCCCAGCGCACTCAACATTGCCATGTGTGTCATGGATGTCGCGTTCAACTATCTCTTTATCTATATCTTGGACATGGGGGTGGCTGGTGCCGCCATCGGAACGGGTGTGGCAGTTTTCATCACAGCAGCGCTGATGCTGTACTTCTTGACTTGCCGCTCGTCCATTCTGGGGCTGAAGGGCCGGCCGGGCTCGTTCAGACCACAAGCTCAGGTCGTCAGCAAGGCTTTCAAGATTGGTGCTCCCATGGGGCTGCAGCATCTGCTCATGGGCTCGGCCAATATCGTCATCACACTCATTGTGGCGCCTCTCGGTGTCATTGCCATTGCAGCCAACTCGTTTGCCATCACCGTCGAGAGCCTGTGCTATATGCCAGGATTTGGTGTCTCTGAGGCAGCAACCACACTGGTGGGCCAGTGCCTGGGCGCTGGTCAGAAGAAACTCACACGCTCGTTTGCGCACTTGGCCGTGAAAATGGGCATGATCACCATGACCATCATGGGCTTGCTCATGTGGGTGTTTGCTCGAGAGCTCATGCAGGTCATGTCGCCTGTCCAAGACATCATCACCCTCGGTGCTCAAGTGCTGCGCATCGAGGCATGGGCCGAACCCATGTTTGCGGCAGCCATCGTGTGCAATGGCATCTTTGTCGGTGCGGGCGACACATTGCGCCCAGCGGTCATGAGCCTGGTGTCGATGTGGGCTGTGCGCATCACACTCTCGGCGCTGCTGGCGCCCCTCTATGGCCTGCAAGGTGTGTGGATTGCCATGTGCATCGAGCTCTGTTTCCGCGGCTCAATCTTCCTGTGGCGTCTTGTCTCAGGAGCATGGCTCAATAGATTTAAACTCTAATTTAAGATAAGTCAAGTACTCCGAGACACAGTCTCGGACAACAAAACCAAGCAAATGAAACTGATCAAAGATCAAACTTTCGGGGGCGAGCGCCCCTTGTTCGAGCAGCACGACGTGCGTCTCGAGAATGTCACCATCACCGACGGCGAGTCGGGCATCAAAGAGTGCAGCAACATCGAGGCCGATCACTGTCTGTTCATCGGCAAGTATCCATTCTGGCACGTGCGTGGCTCGCTGGTCACCAACTGTGTGTTTGAGCCGGGGTCGCGCTCGGCCATCTGGTACAGCGACGACATGGTCATGCGCGACACGGTCATCAATGCGCCCAAGCTCTTCCGTGAGATGAAGAACCTAACGCTTGAGAATGTCACCATCAACGATGCCGACGAGACCTTCTGGAACATCGATGGACTCACCATCAAGAACGTGACCTTGCACGATGGCACCTATCCCTTCATGGGCAGCCGCAATGTCAAGATCGACGGCCTGGTGAGCGACAGCAAGTATGTCTTCCAGTATGTCAAGAATGTCGAGATCCATAACGCTAAGATTACCACCAAGGATGCGTTCTGGGAGGTGGAGGATGTCACCATCTATGACTCTGAGCTTAACGGCGAGTATCTCGGTTGGCACTCGCATCGCCTCAAGCTGGTGCGGTGCCACATCACGGGCGAGCAGCCTCTGTGCTATGCACACGACCTGATTCTCGAGGATTGCACCTTCGGCGAGGACTGTGACCGCGCCTTTGAGTACAGCGAGCTCAATGCCGACATCCGTGGACGCATCACCAACATCAAGAACCCGCGCACAGGCATCATAGTGGCCGACGAGATTGGCTCCATCACCATCGACGAGAACATCAAGGCCCCAGCCGACTGCATCATCCGCACCCGTAACTGATATGGAGATAACAAATGAATATTTCGATCAGGTGGTCGAGCGTCGAGGCAGCAATGCCATCAAGTGGGACCGGCCTATGGCCGATGATGTGATACCGATGTGGGTTGCCGACATGGACTTCCGTGTGGCACCACCCATCATCGAGGCCCTGCAACGTCGGGCCGAGCATGGCGTGTTTGGCTACGTCTCGGTGCCTGAGGCCTACTATCAGTCGACCATCGATTGGTTCGGCCGCCGCCATGGCTGGACCATCGAGCGCGACTGGATACAATACACCATCGGTGTCGTTCCGGCTTTGTCGGTCATTGTCAAGGCTTTCACTCAGCCGGGCGACAAAGTGCTGCTCATGACTCCCGTCTACAACTGCTTCTTCTCGTCGATTCGTAACAATGGTTGCACCATGCAGGAGAGCCGACTGGTCTATGAGAACGCCACCTATCACATCGACTTCGACGACTTGGAGCGCAAGGCACAGCCCGACGATGTGAAGCTGTTGCTGCTTTGCAACCCGCACAATCCAGCCGGACGGGTGTGGACGCGCGATGAACTCATCCGCATCGGCGACATCTGTCGACGCAATCATGTCATCGTCGTGAGTGACGAGATTCACTGCGAGCTGGTCTATGGCGAGCACAAGTACATTCCCTTTGCCAGCATCAAGGACCATCGCGACAACTGCATCAGCTGCGTCTCGCCCAGCAAGTCGTTCAACATCGCCGGATTGCAGAATGCCAACATCATCTGTGCCAATCCCGAGTGGCGTGAGCGCATCGACCAGGCCATCAACATCAACGAGGTGTGTGACGTCAACCCCTTTGGCGTCGATGCCTGGATTGCAGCCTACACTCAGGGTGAGCCGTGGCTCAACGCCTTGTGCGACTACATCTACGACAACTACTGTCTGCTGCGCGACACCTTCCAGCGCGAGTTGCCGGCTCTCACCGTCACTCGCCTCGAGGGCACTTACCTCGCCTGGATTGACTGCCGCTCGTTGCACATGTCCAGTGACCAAATCACGCAGCACCTGCTCGACCGGGCGCACGTCATGGTCAATTCGGGCACGATGTATGGTGAGGCTGGTGAGGGATTCATCCGCATCAATCTGGCATGCCCGCGGCAGTTCGTTGCCGAGGCCCTCGACCGCCTAGTGCCAGTTCTTCGGCAGTTCTAACAGTTCGGTATGTCGATAATACAATGAACTTACCCACGAATTAGATAAATAATTCGTGGGTAAGTTATTTAAAATCATTGAGTTGCTAATCTCACTGCATGCACATGCGGTAGATGGCCTCGACATCATGCTGTTGCAGGGGCTTGAAGCCCGGCAACGTGCCGCCATTCACCGACTTGCGAGCCATCACGGCAAAGTGAATCTCGTCGATGCCCACCTCGGGCAGCGTGCGCTTGAGTTGCAGCGTGCCGAAGAGAAAGTCGCTCAATCGGGCGATAGCCTGATGCGCAATGTCCATCGGCTCAAGCGTCGGGTCGATGCCGAACACGTTGACCCCAAACTGCACATACTTCGACACTGTGGTCTCGTCCAGGCAGTACTCCATCCAGCGTGGAGTCAAGATGGCCAGCCCCAGGCCGTGGGTGATGTCGTAGTAGGCCGACAGTTCGTGCTCCATCGGGTGGCAACTCCAGGCCTGCTGCTTGCCGCCGTCCACAAACCCGTTGATGGCCCAGCTCGAAGTCCACATCAGGTTGGCGCGTGCCTCATAGTTGTCAGGCTCGCGCATGGCGATGGGCGCATAGCGGATGATGGTCTTCATCAGCCCCTCCATAAAGCAGTCCAGCATATACAAGTCCTGGTTCATGTTGAAGTACACCTCGATGATGTGCGACATCATGTCGGCTGCGCCACAGGCGGTCTGGTAGGCACTCACACTGAATGTGTTGGTTGGGTCGAGGAACGAGGCCTTGGGCAGCATGGCGGGAGCCAATCGGCCTATCTTGTCGTGCGTCTCGGGGTTGCTGATCACACCGCCACTGTCCATTTCCGAGCCGGTGGCGGCCAGCGTCAGGATGCTCACGATGGGCAATGCGCGCTCGATGGGCGACCACTTCTGCAGGTCCAGAAAGTCCCATGGATCATGGTCAACGCACGCACCAGCGGCCATAAACTTGGTGGCATCGATGGTCGAGCCGCCACCCACGGCCAGCAGCACGTCGATGTTGTGCTCCTTGCACATCTGTGCGCCACGGCGCACACTGTCGATGCGGGGATTGGGTTCAATGCCCGACAGCTCATAAAGCTCCAGCCCGGCATCCTTGATTTCCTTCACCACGCGGTCATACAGCCCTATGCGTTTGATCGAGCCGCCGCCATAGGTCATCAGCACGCGTGTGCCATACTTCTTCAACTCGGTGCCCAGGTTCTTCAGCTGGTCGCGACCGAAGTACACCCTCACCGGGATGTCATACACAAAGTCATTGATCATATTCTATAATGTTTTAGTGGTTGAGTACTAGGGTGGGGCGGTAGTGCTTCTATCACCAGCCTTGCCCCCTGTTTTCATTCCACTGCAAAGTTACACCAAAAACTTCAACCTGCTGTGACACATATTTCAGTTTCTATTCCCAATTTTACCTAAAAAGGCCCGAAGCACAAGCGCAGCAATCCGACCTGAAACCACGAATCCCACGAACTTAATTTTCAATTTTCAATTCTCAATTCGTTATTGGTTGTCAGTCTTGGCAAAGAACCGAAAACTTAATTTTCAATTCACAATTTTCAATTAAAAAGTAGTATCTTTGCAGCATTGATTGTTGACACCATGTTGGGGAGACTCAAATATCTACTAGTTGCATTGATCCTGCTGGCGGGGTGCCGGCAGGGGAGTGTCGACTCGCCGAGGCTTGTCGAGCTGGACTCGCTCATCGCCGTAGCTCCCGACAGTGCCGCTTCCCTGCTCGAGGCCATCCCCGACGACTCGCTGCCCACTGCTGCCGACTGCGCCTACCGTGCCCTGCTGCTGACCCAGGCCAAGTA
>DEKO01000152.1 GCA_002353885.1 Porphyromonadaceae bacterium UBA2720 | reverse complement strand
TTTGGATAATCTTGGCTACACTCAATTGATGCAGGCATCATTGCGCTCGTTTGCACAAGATTTGGATAATCTTGGCGGCGCCTCAGCATTGCTCGAGCAACCTCGGCACTGCATTCGGCTTGCACAAGATTTGGTTGCGCTACAAGGTGCTCGCTTGCAGCGAGGTAGTTAGTTTACCAGTAGCCGAAGGTGTCGCTTCGCTCCACCCTCGGTTACTTAAATTGTCGCCTCCGGCGACGATACTCTATGCGCTTAACAAACCTATTTCATCTACTGGGGACAACAGGTATATAGTTCCCAAATCGAAAAACTTTGTTTTTCATTTTGTACTTCGCTCAACTTGCAGTAATGTTGCATAAATTACGCGGCGTCTCGGAAGTAAAAATCGAAAAACTTTGTTTTTCATTTTGTACTTCGCTCAACTTGCAGTAATTTTGCGTCGCCAAATCTGACACAATAGAACCTAACATAAAACTTTTGAACAAATGACAAGAGAAGAATTCATGGCCGACATCCGTGCAGGCATACCCGATGTGCTGCCCGAGCCGATGCCATATGACACCGAAATCAACCATGCGCCCAAGCGCAAGGACATCCTCACCGACGATGAGAAACGTCTGGCACTGCGCAACGCACTGCGCTATTTCCCCGCCAAGCATCACGCAACGTTGCTGCCCGAGTTTGCCGACGAGCTGCACCGCTATGGCCGCATCTACATGTACCGCCTGCGTCCCCGCTACGAGATGAAGGCACGACCCATCGACGACTATCCTCACAACAGCCGCCAGGCGGCAGCCATCATGATGATGATTCAGAACAATCTGGACAAGGCTGTGGCTCAGCACCCGCACGAGCTCATCACCTATGGGGGCAATGGAGCCGTGTTCCAGAACTGGGCACAATACCGACTGGTGATGAAATACCTCAGCGAGATGACCGATGAGCAGACGCTGGTCATGTACAGCGGACACCCCCTGGGACTGTTCCCCTCGCACAAGGACGCCCCCCGTGTGGTGGTCACCAACGGAATGGTCATCCCCAACTATAGCAAGCCCGACGACTGGGAGCGCATGAACGCACTAGGCGTGAGCCAGTATGGTCAGATGACTGCTGGCAGCTATATGTACATTGGCCCGCAAGGCATCGTGCACGGCACAACCATCACTGTGCTCAACGCAGCACGCAAGGTCATGGGCGACAATCCCGACAAGCGCATCCCGCTGTTTGTCACCGCAGGTCTGGGCGGCATGAGCGGTGCCCAACCCAAGGCTGGCAATATCGCAGGCGTGGTGAGCGTCACGGCCGAAATTAACCCGCTGGCCGCACGCAAGCGCTACGACCAAGGATGGGTCGACGAGCTGCATGACAACCTGGACGAACTCATCCCTGCCATCCGCAAGGCTGTGGACGAGCGGCGCGTCGTTTCGATGGCCTATGTGGGCAACATCGTCGACCTGTGGGAGCGTTTGGCCGATGAGAACATTCACGTCGACCTGGGCAGCGATCAGACATCGCTGCACAACCCCTATGCCGGCGGCTACTATCCCGTGGGCTATAGCCTCGAGGAGTCGAAGGTGATGATGGCCGAGCAGCCTGAGCAGTTCAAAGAGGCTGTGTTTGCCTCGCTGCGCCGACAGGTGGCCGCAATCAACCGCCTCACCGCACAGGGCATGTACTTCTTTGACTATGGCAATGCCTTCATGCTGATGTCGAGCCGAGCTGGTGCCGATATCATGAAGGACGAGACGCACTTCCGCTATCCCAGCTATGTGCAGGATATCATGGGCCCGATGTTCTTCGACTACGGATTCGGTCCCTTCCGTTGGGTGTGCACATCTTGCGACCCCAAAGACCTGGAAATCAGCGACCGTCTGGCAGCCGAGGTGCTCGACGACATGCTCCAGCATGCTACCGACGACATCAAGGGACAGTTGGCCGACAACCTCCACTGGATTCGCGAGGCTGGCAAGAACCACCTGGTCGTGGGATCGCAGGCACGCATCCTCTATGCCGACAGCGAGGGACGCACACGCATCGCGCTGGCATTTAACGACGCCATCCGTCGCGGCGAGATCTCGCGTCCCATCGTTCTGGGCCGTGACCACCACGATGTCAGTGGCACCGACTCGCCATTCCGCGAGACCAGCAATATCTATGACGGCAGCCAGTTCTGCGCCGACATGGCCGTGCAGAACGTCATCGGCGACTCGTTCCGTGGTGCCACATGGGTGAGCATCCACAACGGCGGCGGCGTCGGATGGGGCGAGGTCATCAATGGTGGATTTGGTATGGTCATCGACGGCAGCGAAGAGGCCGACCGACGCATTCGACAGATGCTGCTCTGGGATGTCAACAACGGCATTGCACGTCGCTCGTGGGCACGCAACAAGGGCTCGATGGATGCCATTCGCCGCGAGATGGAGCGCACACCCGGACTCAAGGTCACCATGCCCAACCTGGTGGACGATGCCCTGCTCCAGAACATCTAGTTCCCACAACACCTGAGCAAGCACAACCGTTTCGTGGCAGAAATTGCAATTGATTTTCTGCCACGAAATGGTGCTTTTTCAACCTGTCAACCCTAAAAAGAAGATCTATGATTAAATTCTGTGTGCGGTTGGTGCAACGGTGGTTGCCCGAACCGTTTATTTTCGCCATCCTGCTCACCTTTGTGGCAGCAGTGGTGGCTATGCCATTGTGTCACCAAACACCCCTCGAGGTGGTTGAGCATTGGGGAGGCGGCATTTGGAATCTGCTGGCCTTTGCCATGCAGATGGCGCTCGTGCTGGTGTGCGGCTCTACACTGGCTGCAGCACCCGTTGTCAAACGTGCCATCGCAGCTATGGCACGATTGCCTCAGAGTGCACCAGCGGCAATAGCGCTCGTCACTGTCGTGTCGGCATTGGCCTGCTGGCTCAATTGGGGATTTGGACTAATAGTGGGTGTCGTGTTCGCCAAGGCCATTGCACGACAGCGACGCGATGTCGACTATCGACTGCTGATCGCATCGGCCTACAGCGGATTTGTCGTCTGGCATGCCGGCATCTCGGGCTCCATTCCTCTGACCATGGCCACTCCTGGCGAATCGCTCGCACTGGCCACCAATGGCGCGCTGACCGACCCCGTCCCACTGGCGCAGACCATCCTCGACTGGCACAATCTGGCCACCGTGCTGTTTGTCATCATAGGCATCACCATCGCCAACACCCTGATGCACCCCAAGCAAGGCATCCTCACCATCGATCCTGCGCTCCTGAAAGACGATGAACAACCAGCAACCGACGTCTCACCAACCGACAAGACGCCGGCACAACGGCTCGAGCAGAGCAAACTGCTCTCATGGCTTGTCGCACTCATGCTCGCCACCTACCTCGTCATTCACCTTGCCGTGCGCGGGGCTGGCTTAGACCTCGGTGGCGTGATCATGATATTCCTGGCGCTGGGACTCGTGCTCCACTCCACACCCGTCAACTACGTCCGTGCCTTCGGAAAAGCGACCACCGGTGCTGCAGGCATCATTTTGCAATTCCCGTTCTATGCCGGCATCATGGGCATCGTTACAGGCATCGGCGTCAGCGGCATCAGCCTGGGAGGCGTCATGGCCGATGCCTGCATACGCATCAGCAATCCCGTCACCTATCCGTTGCTCACCTTCCTCTGTGCTGCTGTGCTCAACCTCTTTGTCCCCAGCGGGGGCGGACACTGGGCTGTACAAGCACCCGTCATGTTCACCGCCGGTGCCAACCTCGGCGTAGACCCTGGACTGACCGGCATGGCCATCGCATGGGGCGACGCATGGACCAATCTCATACAGCCATTCTGGGCACTCCCGGCACTCGCCATTGCTCGCCTCGACGCAAAAGACATCATGGGCTACTGCCTCATCGACCTGCTCATCACAGGCATCATCATCTGCGCCGGCCTACTCCTCTGGGCTATATAGATATAGAGGGAATAGGTCACTGCCGGCTAGCTAGCGCCCATGTGGCGTCAACAACAGCCGGTGGGATTTTGATAATAAATGTGTTAGATCGGCGCATGCCATGGGGCATGCGCCGATTGCATTACACTGCCTTTTGCTACCTGCTCGACATTGCCACTCTCCAATTGACTATTTTACTGAAAAATGAACGAAAAATGATTTTTCTGAACAAAAATTGCGCTGAAATCAATTTTTTTGCCTAATTTTGGAAAATTTTGGAGAAGTGCCCTCCATACTCACCAAACTTTTAGTTAAGTTAACTTAATTCACGGCAATTAATAACTCAAAAATACATACAGATGATGAGATTGAAACTCTTTTTTCTGCTCACGCTCATGGCGGTCCTGCCAGCGCTGGCTCAGCAAGTGGGACTCTATGGCGTAGTGGTCGACTCGCGCAGTGGGCAGCCTGTGTCCGGAGCGACGGTCCTGCTCGACCAGCAGGGCAACACGGTCACCACAGGGCCCAACGGAGACTTCCAAATCAGCGATGCACAACCAGGCAACGACGTGCTGGTCGTGCTGGGATATGGCTACAAGGACTGGGAGAAGCCCGTCGAGATTGTACGCGGCATGACATCGGTGGGCACCATCAACATCGAACCCATCTCGTTCGGCAATGCTGGAACAGAGATGAACACCGAATTCCGAAACGACATGATCCTCACCGAGGCCGAGCTTGAGGACGAGGAGGGTAACACACAGGCAGTGGGCACACTGACTGGTGCCACCGACGACCCCTTCTACCAGGCAGCAAGCTACGACTTCAGCATCATGCGATTCCGCCAACGCGGATACAACACCGAGTACACATCGACATCTATCAACGGCATCAACTTCAACGACGCCGTGCGCGGACGATTCAACTACTCGATGATTGGCGGCATGAACCAGGCATTTAAAAACAAGTCCATCGGCATCGGTCTTGACCCCACAAGCTATGCATTCGGCGAAATCGGTGGCGCCAACAACATCTCGACCTACGCCAAAGACTATGCACCAGGCTTCAGAGGCAGTGTGGCATATACCAACGGCAACTACCGCTGGCGCGGAATGGTCACCTACAGCACTGGTCTCAACCCACATGGATGGGCACTGACACTGAGCGCTGTCGGACGATATGCCGACGAAGGCATCATTCCAGGTTCGTTCTATCAGAGCGCAGGCTACTTTGTCGCTGCGCAGAAGGTGTTCAGCCCACAGCACTCGCTGGCTATCACCACGTTCGGCGCACCCACGCGCCGAGCCAGCAACTCCGCTGTCGTGCAGGAAGCCTATGACCTGGCCGGAAGCAACCTCTACAACGCCAACTGGGGATGGCAAGACGGCAAGAAGCGCAATGCACGCGTGGTCGAGAGCTTCGACCCCACAGTGGTGCTCAACTGGATTTGGAAACCCACAATCAACACCACGCTCAACACCGGAGCCGCATTCCACAAGTCGTTCTACTCGTCGAGCGCACTCAGCTGGTACAATGCACCTGACCCGAGACCCGACTACTACCGCTACCTGCCCAGCTACATCACCGACCCCGATGCGGCCGAGCTCTACACCGAGCTATGGCAGACCAGCGACGACATGCGACAGATCAACTGGGACAAACTCTACCAGGCCAACTATATCAACAACTACCAGGCCGACCTGGGAATGGACGCAAAGGGGGCTACCTACATCATCGAGAAGCGCCACAGCAACCAGGCTAGCTGGGCACTGGCAACCAACCTCAACCAGCGCCTGAGCGACGTCGTGACGCTGCAAGGCGGAGCCAATGCCAACTACACCCGTTCGTCCTACTACAAGACGCTCAAAGACCTCATGGGAGGACGCTACTGGACCGACATCGACCAGTATGCCGAGCGCGATTTCCCTGACAACCCCGACCTGGCACAGAACGACCTGAACAACCCCAACCGCATCATCTATGAGAAAGACCGGTTCGGATATGACTACGACATCAACTCGTGGCAGGCTGGACTGTGGCAGCAGATGATGTTCACGCTGGCAAAGTGGGAACTGAGCTACAGCCTCAAGGGAACATACACCTGGTTCCAGCGCGACGGACACATGCGCAACGGACGAGCTCCCGAAAACTCCTACGGAAAGGGCGAGGCGCACAAGTATTTCAACTATGCCGTCAAGGCTAGTGCGCTCTACAAGCTCGACGGACGCAACAACTTCAGAGTACACGCCTACTATGGAACCCGAGCTCCGCTGCCCAACAACGCATACGTCTCGCCACGAACCAAGGACGACGTCATCACCGACCTCAAGAGCGAGACCATCTGGAGCGTCGACGCTGGTTATCAGTGGAACTACCGTATGTTCAAGGGAACAATCACTGCATTCTACACCGACCTCACACACGGCACAGAGCGATATGCCTACTATGATGACCAGTACTCGACATTCATGAACTACGCACTGACCAACGTGCACAAGGTATACAAGGGCATTGAGCTCGGACTGAGCTATAAAATCACACCCAGCGTTACACTGAGCGGTGCTGCCAATCTGTCCAGATACCAGTACAAGAACCGCCCAACCGGCACACGCAGCTATGAGAATGGTACACAAGATGACATCACTACCACCGTCTACCTCAAGAACTTCTATGTCAGCGGCACACCGCAAGAGGCCTACTCGCTCTCAGTCAACTGGGCGGCACCCAAGATGTGGTTCTTCGAACTGAGCGGGACATGGATGAACCGGGCCTACATCGACCTTTCACCCGTCAGACACGAGCCCATGCCAGAGCTCTATACCATGGCCAACAGCGAGGAAGAGCTACAAGACATGATCAAGGCCATCGGAACTCAGGAGAAACTCAACGAGGCACTGGTCATCAGCGCAAGCATCGGACACGTGATCTACCTCAACCGACGCGCATCGCTCAATCTCAACCTCAACCTCGACAACATTCTCAACAACAAGAACATCATGACCGGCGGCTACCAGCAAGGACGATTTGACTACCGTAACTACACCACCGGAAAGTTCCCTAACAAGTACTACTACGCTCAAGGATTCAAGCTATTCCTCAACGTAGGAGTCAAATTCTAGGTTTTTGCGAAGACTTTATAGATTATTTAGAACAATCAAAACGACAACAGATATGACAACAAAGAGATTTTACTTCTATCTGTGCATGTTGCTGCTGCTGACTGCAACCACAGGCTGCAAAGAGGACTTTGACAATCCGCCTATGATTGTGCCACGCGCAACGCACACACCCAACACCACCATTGCCGAACTCAAGGCAAAATACTGGCAGGATGGGCGAAACTTCTGCGACACCATCAAGGAAGACATCGTCATCCATGGCTGGATCAGCGGAAACGACGCAAGTGGCAACCTGTATAAGGTGATGTACATCCAGGACGAGACCGGAGGCATTGGCATCTCGCTCGACGCCAGCTCCCTGGCCACTAACTACCGAGTGGGACAGGAAATCGTGCTCAACCTCAAGAACCGCTGGATTGGCAAGTACAACGGACAATATCTGCTGGGATATCCCGAATGGTATGCCGCGCAGAGCGTATGGGAGGCTGGCCGCATGCAGCTGCAGGTCTTTGAGGAGTTCTGCGAACTCAACGGACTGCCCGTCTCGGGCAAGGTGCAACCCGTCGAATGCAGCATCACCGACTTCCAGGGAAAGAATGACACCGAGACACAGCTCAAATTCTCGGGGCAGCTGGTCAGAATCAGCGACCTCACCTGGGACGGAGCTGATGGCACACTCACCTTCAGCGAGCCTGACGCCACAACCAACCGCACCGTCAGCGATGCCAATGGCAACCAGCTCACCGTCCGCAATAGCAACTATGCCGACTTCCATGGCGACCCGCTGCCTGTCACCCAAGGCAACCTGACCGGCATACTCGTCATGACTGGCTCGGACCAGTGGCAGCTATTCTTGCGCGACCTCGATGATGTCGACTTCGACATGAACACCAAGGGCACCAAGGGCGACCCATACACCGTGCCTGAGTTTATCGAGAACCAGGGCAACGGAAAGAGCCGCTGGGTCACTGGTTACATCGTCGGTGCTGTTGCACCCGAGGTCACTTCAATCAGCGACAACGACGACATCGAGTGGAAGGCGCCCACCACGCTGGCCACAACACTGGTCATCGCTCCATCACCCGAGGTGACTGACATCACACAGTGCATCGTCGTGCCACTGCCACAAGGGTCAAAATTCCGCGAGCAGGCCAACCTGGTCGACAACCCCGAGGCCTACAAGACACAAATCTGGGTCAAAGGTACTTCTGAGAAGTATATGGGAGCCAACGGTGTGGGCGGAAACAGCGGCACGACCGATGAGTTCCGCATGAGCATCGCAACAGGTGGACTCACCGAGCTCACCGAGGGCTTCGACGGAGGGAACCTGCCCACCGAATGGTTCAACGTCGTCGTCAGCGGAGACAAGAAGTGGTATGGAACTGACTTCCAAGGCAACGGATATGCTGCCATGACTGGCTACCGCGGAACCAACCCGCCCTTTGACGCATGGCTCATCTCACCGGCACTAGCCATCAGCAAGGCCCAGCACAAGAACCTCAGCTTCCGCACGCAGGTCAATGGATATGGCAACAAGACCACCATCTTTGAGGTCTACGTCATGTCGAGCAACGACCCAACAACGGCTACACTCGTCAAACTCAACCCCACCATCGCAACAGCTCCTGCCAGCGGATACAGCGACTGGGCACAGAGTGGCGAACTCGATCTGAGCCAATTTGATGGAACCTACTTCATCGGATTCCGCTTCTACGCCACACAGGACGCCAACTACGCCACATGGTGTGTCGACGACGTTAAGTTCAACTTCACCGGATCAGACACTCCCGAGCCACAGCCTGTGGGAACACGCGCCGACTTTGAGACCATGAACGGCGGCGAGCCCAAGTCGAGCTACGGTTCGTTCACCTCTACTGCAGGGTGGACTGCCGCCAATTGCAACCTGCTCAAGGGTGGAGACATCGACTCTAACCCCGTGTTCAAGTTCATCGGCATGATGGACGGATCGACCACAAACTATGCCTTCGCACCCTGCCTCAACGGCAAGACTAGCGCAACTGGCAAAGTCACATCGCCCATGCTCACTGGAGGCATCGCCAAACTCAAGTTCAACTATGGCATGCCCTACGGCGACACGCACATCAAGATGAGCGTCGACATTGTGCAGAACGGAAACACCGTCAAGACTTGGACCGTTGAGCAAGCACAGCCAGTCAAGTACCAGGTCTACACATTCGAGGAAACGGTCGGACTCACTGGCAACTTCCAGATTGTGTTCACCAACCTCTCGCCCACTGCACAAGACGCCAACAAAGACCGCATCTGCATCTGGAACGTCAACTGGGAGAACCAGTCGGCACGCGCTCCACGACGCAGATAAGCACTGACATAGCATCTGCACTGCAAGCGCTGCGGCATATCCTCGAATGCTTCTGAGGATATGCCGCAGCGCTTTAATCGGTACAAAACAGAGCCGGCTCCCTGATGCAACAGAGAGCCGGCATGTGGTGGGAAGAGGTGGACTCGAACCACCGAACCCGAAGGAGCGGATTTACAGTCCGCCGCAATTGCCGCTATGCGATCTTCCCAAATGGTTTCGAGACTGCAAAGGTAAACAAAAATTCTTGAACACTCAGCGTTTTTCCTTAAAAAAATTAATCTCACACCGTTTTTTCACACAATTCAACCGACGTGTGACAACAATTAGATAAATTTGGCTGCGCCTCGCGCCATGCAAATAAAAAAATTATTTGCAATTGCGCTCAACTTGCACAAATTTTCATTAACTTTGTAGGTTCAAATAACGGCAATGAAGCTGCAACGTCTCAACATACTCAACTACAAGAATATCGCTGAGGCAAACCTCGAGTTTGCCAACGGCGTCAACTGCCTCATCGGCAACAATGGCATGGGCAAAACCAACATTCTCGATGCCATCTACTACCTCAGTTTCTGCCGGAGCTACACCGCTCAGACCGACCAGTCGGTCATCAGACATGACCAGCCATACATGATGCTTCAAGGGACCTACGACCGGCGCAGCGTTGAGGAGCAAGTCACCGTTTCGTTGCAACGCGGACACCGCAAGGTGGTGCGGCGTGCTGGCAAGGAGTATCAGCGACTGAGCCAGCACATCGGGCTGCTGCCGGTGGTGATGATTTCGCCCATGGACTGGGACCTCATCCGTGGCGCGGGCGAGGAGCGCAGGCGACTCATGGACCAGATCATCTCGCAGGGCGACAAAGAGTATCTTGAGGCACTCATCCGCTATGGAAAGGCTGTCGAACAGCGCAACTCGATGATCAGACAAGAGATGCGCGACCCGCTGCTCTACGAGACAGTCGAGGCTGTCATGCAACAGACCGCTGCATTGGTGCACCAGCGACGCGCCGACTTTGTTGAGCGATTCACCCCCATTTTCATGAACTACTATGCAGCCATTGCTGGTGACCACGAGCAAGTGAGCCTCACCTATCAGAGCCAACTCAAGGGCACAAACATGCACGACCTGCTGGCTGCAAACAGGGAGCGGGACATGGCCATCGGATACACAACAAGAGGTGTGCATCGCGACGACATCGAACTGTTGCTGGGCGACTGGCCCATGCGACGCACCGGATCGCAAGGACAGTGCAAGACCTACACACTGGCACTGCGACTGGCACAGTTCGACTTCTTGCGACAGGCCACACCGGCCACACCGATGCTGCTGCTCGACGACATCTTCGACAAGCTCGACGCACAACGCGTCGAACACATCGTCGAGGTTGTGTCAAGCGAGCGGTTCGGACAGATTTTCATCACCGACACCAACCGCACACACCTCGACCACATCATGCAACACATGGCAGGCGACCACCGCATGTTCATCGTCGAGAACGGCAACTGCACACCACTCGAGAAAGGAGGTGACCGGTGAAACGCACCGACGCACTCACCATCGGACAGATTGTGCAGAACTTCATGCAGCACGAGCACCTCGACACACGACTCGACGAGATTAGAGCCAGCGCCATCTGGCCCGAAATCGTGGGACATGGGGTCAATCGCTACACGGCCAGCCGAAACGTTGCCAATGGTGTGATGACCGTACACATCACATCGGCGCCACTGCGCAACGAACTCATGCTCATGCGATCAAGCATCATCCAGCGCATCAACGACGCACTGGGACGCAAAGTCATCCACGAGATTGTCTTTAAATAGAAACAAAGAACTAAAAACTGGTTTACTAAGCATATGAAAGAAATCGCAACCGTTGAACGCCCATTCCGCTGCCACACAGCCATACAGATGCGCTTCAACGACATAGACATGCTGGGACACCTCAACAACACCAGCTACTTCGAGATGTTTGACCTCGGAAAGAACGACTACTTTGTCAAGGTCAAGCACGGATACATCGAGTGGACCAAACCTTCACTCATGATTGTGCACATGGGCATCGACTTTATGGCACAGACACGATTCTACGAACACGTCGAGGTGCTCACACAGTGCACACGACTTGGCGACAAGAGTGTCCACATGCTGCAGCAACTGGTTAATACCGAGACAGGAGAGGTCAAGTGCCAGTGCCAGAGCGTTCTGTGCTACTTCGATGTCGAGACAGGCATACCGGCAACCATCAGCGATGAGTGGCGACAAGACATCGCCGCCTACGAAGGCTGGCAACAGACCACCAGCCAAAAGCAAGAGACCATCCAATAGACACTACTGTCGAGAACAACAATACCCCAAACTCGTAACTCGAAACCCGATTCCTAGAAAATGATCAAAGAGACAATGCAACAAATCCTTGCCGACGAGAGCAAGGCAATAGCCAACATTCCAGTCACCGACGGATATGAGCAGGCGGTAAAACTGATTGTTGAACACGTGCGCCTGAAGGGAGGAAAACTCGTCACATCGGGCATGGGCAAGTGTGGACAGATTGCCGACAACATCGCAACCACATTCTCTTCCACTGGCATCCCTGCCATCTTTCTGCACCCCAGCGAAGCACAACATGGCGACCTCGGCATCTTGCAGCACAACGATGTGATGCTACTGCTCAGCAACTCGGGACGGACCAGCGAGATTCTTGCCCTGGTGCAGCTGGCACACAACCTCTATCCACAGCTGCCCATCATCGTCATCACGGGCAACGACAAGAGCGAGCTGGCAAGCCTGGCCGACGTGTGCCTCTGGACCGGAGGAGCGCCCGAGGTGTGCCCTCTGGGGCTCACACCCACTACATCTACGACCATGATGACCGTCATGGGCGATGTGCTTGTGGTCAGCACCATGCTCACCACAGGATTCACACGCGAGGACTATGCCAAGCGACACCATGGCGGATACCTCGGACAGAAAGCCAGACAATAGCCTCACAATCTTACAAACCATAACTCTTAACACGATAGATATGCGAAAGATCATTGCCATTGGCGAATCGGTGCTCGACACCATGTTTATCAACGGACGACCGGTCAAGTCGTTTGTTGGAGGTCGCATCGCCTGCGCGGCCGCTTCACTCGCCAGCCTGGGGCTGCCATGCAAGATGCTCAGCGAGTGCACAACCGATGCCGTGGGCGACATCATCATGAACTACCTGTCGCAACATGGCGTTGACATCAAGTCGGTCGACCGTTATCCCGACGGAGCAACAGCATTCTCGGCCATTTTCCCAACAGGGTCGGGCAAGCAGATTGTCAACTATGGCAGCTATCCCAAGATGCGATTCGATATCGTCTGGCCACGCATCGACGAGGACGACATCGTGCTCTTCGGTTCGCTCTATGCCATCGACCTGCCACAGAGACAACGACTCTACGACTTGCTCAAGTATGCCGTCGAGCGCAGGGCAATACTCATCTACCTTCCAGGATTCCAGCACGGAATCGGTTATCGACTCACCAAGGTCATGCCACACCTGCTCGAAAACCTCGAGATTAGCGACATCGTCATTGCGCACGACCAGGACATTCATGACATCTTCCCGGGCGAGACTGGCGATGAAGCCTACCACAACCACATCGAGTTTTACTGCCGAAACTATGTCCACATCACGCGATCACTGGGGCTGCTCATGTATTCGCTGGGACTCAACGCACCTGCTCAACAACCGGCTGTCGACAACCTGCTCGGCTGGCAAGCTGGACTCACTGCAGGCATCATCGCTCAGCTCTTTGAGCGCAACATCTTGCGCGACCAGCTGCTCACACTCGACAAGCAAACCTGGCAAGAAATCCTCATCGAGGCACGCAAGATGGCTGAGAAGGCTGCTGCCAGCGACGACAACTGCCTCTAGCGCTTCTTAACAAGTAAGTCTCCTAACCCCATAAAGAGAGGGACCATGGTTGTCGCCACATTGTACATTTTCCATTATTCATTATTCATTAATCATTAATTTGAAGCCCCTACTACTTGAGTCGGCATTCCCGACACTGCGCAACGACATGACCATCGCTGTGGCTCAAATCGAGGCGACTGGACAGATGCCTGCCACCGATGGACTTGAGCCACCAGTCGTGCTTGACATGACCATGAGCTACGTGCTGTTTCTCATCAAGGACCAGCGCACTACGGCTGCCATGCAAGCCATTGAGTATCTGGTTTATGCCGACGATAATGACCGATTGCCACTGCTCTATGCATCATGGCTGTGGCTCGCGCGCATGACACTCATGATTGCCGACGGACAGCACACACTGGCGCTGAGCAGCGCCGAGAGCGCACTGCAACAACTCACCGATATCACCGGCAAGAAGACCGAAGACTTCCAGGCACAACTGGCGGGCATACTCTACAACCTGGCCATCATACACCACACCACAGGCGACAGCAGCAGGGCGGCTAAGGAACTGACACGATCACAGAAACTATACGAGCGCCTGGCAAGCCGAAACGACGCACGATTCTCGGCTATGCTGATCTATGCTGTCGACGCAACAACCGACATCATACAGTCGCGCACGAAGCAGATGAACGTCCTGGCACACTACCAGAGCACTACAGAACTTTACACAGCCATGCTCGAACAGGGAGGCGATGCAGGACAAACACGACAGGCGCTCACAGCACTCGTCGACTCGCTCAAAAACGAGGGCGACATCATGCTGCAGATGGGCAACGGACGCAATGCGGTCAAGTATTTCACCAAGGCACTGCGCTACCAAAAGAAACTAGGCGAGCCATTGGGGCACAAAGACCTGGTCCTCTCTATCGGGCTGGCTAAGGGGCTGCTGAGGCTCATCAACCGACGAGCTGCTGCCGAACAACTGCTCACATCGCTCTTGCCACTGGCTAGGCGGCTACAAGCCCACAACGAGGTCATCGAGATTGAAAACCTGCTGCTGGGCAAGAGCAAGACCAACAACATCATGACCCTGCTCAAGGGCATCTTTTAGCCTCACTAGTGCGCATCCAGCCAGTTATCGGCGGCGGCATGGCTGGCAGTGAGACGCACACGGCCCTTGTAAGCCGACTCCATCTCCTCGATGACGATGCGCTCAACACGGTCCAGTTCGGCTGGTATGACATCGAAGTTGAGCTCATCGTGCACCTGCAAGATCATCTGCGAACGGATACCCTCCTGCTCAAAGCGGCGATGGATGCCAATCATCGCGCGCTTGATGATATCGGCAGCTGTGCCCTGGATGGGCGCGTTCACTGCATTGCGCTCGCTGAAGCTGCGCACAACGGCATTGCGCGAGTTGATGTCAGGCAGCATGCGGCGACGGCCATCCAACGTGGTCACATAGCCACGCTCACGAGCCTGAGCAACACTGCGGTCAATGTAGTCACGCACACCCGGGAATGTAGCAAAGTAGCCGTCTATCAGCATCTTGGCCTCGCTGCGAGGAATGCTGAGCCGCTCGGCAAGACCAAAGGCCGAGATGCCATAGAGTATGCCGAAGTTGGCTGTCTTGGCCTTACGCCGCTGGTCGGCGGTGACCTGAGTGAGTTCTTCATGATAGATGCGCGCTGCGGTCAAGGCATGGATGTCCTGGTCGTGGGCAAAGGCGTCAAGCATCGTCGCGTCGCCACTGAGGTCGGCAACCAGACGCAGCTCAATCTGCGAATAGTCGGCACTGAAGAAGACATTGCCCTCGGCTGGAATGAACGCACGCCTGATTTCACGCCCTTCGTCGTTACGCACAGGGATATTCTGCAAGTTGGGATTGGTGCTGGACAGCCTTCCTGTTGCTGTCACCGTCTGGTTATAGGTCGTGTGGATGCGACCGGTGCGAGCGTTGATGAGTTGGGGCAGAGCGTCCACATAGGTGTTGAGCAACTTGCGGATGCCGCGAAGCTCCAAGATCTTGCCCACTATCGGATGACGGTCACGCAACTTGAGCAGGATTTCTTCGGTCGTGCTATACTGGCCGGTCTTGGTCTTTTTCGCCTTGGGATCGAGCTGAAGCTTGTCAAACAAGATGGTTCCCACCTGCATGGGCGAGGCTGTGTTGAATGGCTCACCGGCCAGCACCTGGCATTCTTCCTCCAATTCATGCATCTGCTCGGTGAGCTTGATCGAGTAGTCCTTCAGCGCATGGACATCGATGCGAGCACCTGCTAGCTCCATATCGGCAAGCACAGCAATGAGCGGATGCTCAATGTCAGTGAGCAGATGCATCAGCCCCTCTTCCGACAGACGCTGGTCCAGCACAGCGGGCAACGACAGCGTCAGTGCAGCCTGCTCACATGCCCAACGGGTCAGACGATTGGCCTCAACCTGATTAAACTTGAGCTGCCCACGGCCTTTGGCGCCCAGCACACTCTCGACAGTCGTTCCCTGATAACCCAGCAACTCGGCGGCTATGTCATTGGTCGAGTGGGTGCGCTCGGGCTGTAGCAGGTAGTGTGCAACACCTGTGTCATAGTACGGCGCTGTCATCTTCACACCCGCCACGCGCAGCATCACCATCAGACGTTTGACATCGTTGCTCACGATGAGCGACCGACCTGTGAACAACGGCTCAAGCACCTGCAGCATGAACCCCATCCCGTCCATCGGCACATAGTAGGCCTCATCAGGCACAGCACACAGCCCCATACCCACCATCGTGCCGCGCATGGCTTCGTCGCCCACGCTCACCAGGTGCACAGCCACCCGAGGCTCGGCCGTGAGACGTTTGACCAGCGCCTCGGCCTGATAAGTGTCGTTGACCAATTGAGCGTCAATCGATGAGAATCGCATATCAATCCCTGGCTTCGGCTTGCTCTGCTCAGCTTTCTCGGCTGGCACATCGAAGAGCGAGAGTTGCTCGCCCGATTGCACGGGCCGACTAGCTGCTGGCGGTGTGACAATGGGCTTGCTGGATTGTGCATTGTGCATTGTGCATTGTGCATTGGCATCAAGCCCCACATTGGCCTCCTGCTGGTCGATGATCCGAATGGTCAGCGTGCGGAACTCCAGTTCAGCAAACACCTTGCGCAAGGCATCGAGGTCGGCTGGCTTGCGCTCAAGCCAATCCTCGTCCCACTCCAAGGGCACATCGGTCTTGATGGTAGCCAAATACTTCGAGAAACGTATCTGCTCAGCATTGGCCTCGACATTGGCCTTGAGTGCACCCTTGAGCTCATCGGTGTGCTCAAGCAGGTTCTCGACCGAGCCAAACTGCTCGATCAGCGCTTGAGCTTTCTTCGGTCCCACGCCAGGGCAACCGGGGATGTTGTCGGCCGTGTCGCCCATCAACCCCAGCAGGTCTATCACTTGCAACGGCGACTGCAGGCCATACTTCGCCTTGACCTCTTCCACGCCCAAGAGTTCGCCCTTGGCTGGGTTATAGAGCTTGACCTGGGGGGTCACCAGCTGAGCAAAGTCTTTGTCACCGGTCACCATATAGGTCATGAAACCGTGCTCTTGTGCCAAGTGCGACATCGTGCCCACCACGTCGTCGGCCTCATAGCCATCGACCACAACGACCGGAATGCGATAGGCCTCAAGGATGCGCTTGATATAGGGCACAGCCGTCAAGATGCCCTCGGGCGTCTTGTCACGATTGGCCTTATAGTCGGCATAGGCTTCGTGCCTGAACGTCTTGCCTCCAGGGTCGAAGCACACGGCGATGTGCGACGGCTGCTCGCGCTTGAGCAGATCTTGCAGCATGTTGACAAACCCAAAAACGGCCGACGCATCAATCCCGGTGCTGGTGAGACGCGGGTTGCGAATCATCGCATAGAAGGCTCTGAAAATGAGCGCGTATGCATCCAGCAGTAGCAGTTTTTTCTGTTTCATGATTGTCGAGTTTCTGAAAAACACGATAAAATTAGCACTTTTTGGGCGATTCTCGAAATATTTGCCCGCTTTTTTTGATAAAATGCTCACGCTCGGCAATCAGCGAGCCAGCTCGCATGGCTCTCGCTTAATCGCATTTTTCGATAAAATGCTCACGCTCGGCCATCAGCAAGCAAGCTTGCATGGCTCTCGCTCAATCGCATTTTTGCATCGTAGTGACTTCGGAGATGTTGGCGGGTCGGAGACCCGACTGTGTGCGAAAGACCATGCAAGCACCTCGCATGGCTCTCGCTCAATCGCATTTTTGATGGAAAAAATCTCCAACACCAAAGCCCACCAAGGACCATCAA
>DEKO01000071.1:23317-23996 GCA_002353885.1 Porphyromonadaceae bacterium UBA2720 | reverse complement strand
TATCTGGATGTGGACTACGACCTCTCAAAAGTACTTTTTATCGCCACTGCCAACAATCTGGCTACCATCAGTCAGCCCTTGCTTGACCGCATGGAACTCATCGAAATCACCGGCTACATCACCGAGGAGAAGGTGCAGATTGCCAAGCGACATCTGCTGCCCAAGCAGCTGGAAGAGAACGGATTCAAGCGCGGCGAGATTAAGATGAGCGACGACGTGTTCACTGCTATCATCGAAAATTATACCCGCGAGAGCGGCGTGCGAGAGTTGGAGAAAAAGATAGGCAAGGTGTTGCGCAAGATTGCACGCCTCAAGGCACGAGAAGACGATTATCCAACTCGCATCACCCTGACTAACCTCAAGGATTATCTGGGTGTTCCCGACTATAGCCGCGACAAGTATGAGGGTAACGACTTTGTGGGTGTGGTCACCGGTCTGGCTTGGACAGCTGTGGGTGGCGAAATTCTCTTTGTCGAATCGTCGTTGGCCAAAGGAAAAGGTGACAAACTCACCCTGACGGGTAACCTGGGTGACGTGATGAAGGAGTCGGCTGTGATTGCCCTACAGTATCTTAAGGCTCATTGCGACATGCTGGGACTGAACAGCGAGGAGATGGACAAATACAATGTGCACATTCATGTGCCCGAGGGGGCTATTCCCAAGGACGGGCCATCGGCGG
>DEKO01000071.1:0-23201 GCA_002353885.1 Porphyromonadaceae bacterium UBA2720 | reverse complement strand
GGCGGCATCAAGGAGAAAATCCTTGCAGCCAAGCGTGCCGGCATCACTGACATTGTCCTCTGTAATGAAAACAAGAAGGACATCGATCAGATTAATGCAATCTACCTCGATGGGCTCACGTTCCACTATGTCCGCACCATTAAGGATGTCCTGGACCTAGCACTGGTTTGAGACATCGAGCTGAGACGTACAGTGATAGCAATCAACAGTCAGGGGCTGACCAATTGGTCAGCCCCTGATGTTTGTAGATTGTGGCTCGATTGTTCAGAGCAAGGCATCGATTTTGGCCTTGAGGTCGTCGTGCGAGATGGTTCCCACCTGGCGGTCGACCAGTTGTCCGCCCTTGAAGAAGAGCAGTGTGGGGATGTTGCGCACGCCATACTCGATGGGGGTGTCGTCGCCCTCATCGACATCAAACTTGCCGATGAGCACGCGGCCCTCATACTCGGCAGCCAATTGTTCGACAATGGGGGCAATGGCCTTGCAGGGGCCACACCACTCGGCCCAGAAATCAACGACAACGGGACGACCCGATTCAATCTCTTGCTTGGTGTTCTCTTCAGTAAATTTAAAAGCCATAATGAGTTTGTAATGATGATGTTATTCGTTTTGGAAAAATAATGATTGCAAAGTTACAACAAAGTTGTCAGAAATGACAAACTTTTCATTCGAAAAAATCAAAAATCTGCATTGATCTTATATCTGATATTTGCCTCGTCGAGTGTGTCAAGCAGTTTCTTGCTGACAGGAATCTTTGCCTTGCTCTTGAGGTCGACAAAGCGCTGGTGGTCCACATCTTGGACACGGAAGTACAGGTCGCAACGATTTTCGGTCGAAGCGGTCATGAATGGTGTGATGACCTTGGCCTTCTCCAGCTCGTCGTCGTTGATGTGAATGAGAATATTGTGCACAACCTTGCCCTTGACATCTTCGAGCAACGAGATGGACTGGACATTGAACTTAATGTCGCTATTGAACCGTTGCTGATAAGCGCCGCGCACCATGATTGGGGTTCCCACGATGCCATACTTGTTATAGTCGATGAAGTTCTGGCCGAAGAGCATGAATTCATATGAACCTGAATAATCTTCGACCTTGAGTATGCCAAACTGACCACCTTTGCGTCCCATGCGGGTGCTGTAGCCCACGACCAGGCCGGCCATGGTGAGTTGCTGGTCGACCATGTTATTCTTGTTGGGCAGACCAGCCAGTGTGGTGTTACAGCCATATTTGACCTCAAGATAGTAGGGGTCTAGCGGATGGGCCGACAGGTAGATGCCAACCAACTCTTTCTCCTTGCTCAAACGCTCCATGATGTTCCATGGCTCGGCCTTGGGAATCTCGGGCTTGGCCACCTCCAGGGGCTCAAGGTCACAGAAAAGCGAGTTCTGCATCGATGATTGGCCGGTCTGAAAGCGCTGACCGAATTTGATGATCACCTCGCTGAAGGTCTCATCGCGCATGTTCTTCTCAAAGAAAGCTTCGCGCGTGACCTCGCCGAACGAGTCGAAGGCACCCGACAAGGCAAACGACTCAATGGCCTTGCGGTTGCAGGCACTGAGGTTGACACGTTCTACCAGGTCAAAAATGTCGGTGTAGGGCCCATTCTTGGTGCGCTCCTCAACAATAGCGTCGACAGCGTTGCCCCCCACCCCTTTGATGCCTCCCAGACCGAAGCGGATGTCACCCTTCTTGTTGGCACTGAATGACTTGAAACTCTCATTGATGTCTGGCCCCAAGACGCGGATGCCCATGGCCTTGCACTCGTCCATAAACTTCGAGAGCTTGTCGACATCGTTCAGGTTGCGGCTCAGCACGGCTGCCATATATTCGCTGGGATAGTTGGCCTTGAGATAGGCTGTCTGGTAGGCCACCCAGCTGTAGCATGTGGCGTGCGACTTGTTGAAAGCATATGAGGCAAACTTCTTCCAGTCTTCCCAAATCTTGTTGAGCGTCTGGTGGTCATGGCCATTTTTCTCTCCACCTTCATAGAAGAGTCCTTCCAGATGGTTCATCTTCTCGATCTGCTTCTTGCCCATGGCCTTGCGCAGCGTGTCGCTCTGGCCGCGGGTGAACCCGGCCAGCTGGCGCGAGAGCAACATCACCTGCTCTTGATAGACGGTGATGCCATAGGTGTCTTTGAGATACTTCTCCATGCAGGGTATGTCATACTCGATGGGCTTCTCTCCCTTCTTGCGGGCGATGAAGTCAGGTATGTAGTCCATGGGGCCCGGACGATAGAGGGCATTCATGGCAATCAAGTCCTCAAACGTGCTGGGTTGCAGCTCGATGAGGTACTTCTGCATGCCTGCCGACTCAAACTGGAAGGTGCCTGTGGTGCGACCCTCGCAGTAGAGCTTATAGGTCTTGGGGTCGTCGATGGGAATCTTCTCGATATCCAGGTCGATGCCCCGCGTTATCTTGATGTTCTCAAGCGCATCGCGGATGATGGAGAGGGTTTTCAGGCCCAAGAAGTCCATCTTGATCAGTCCTGTCGACTCGATGACACTGCCCTCATACTGTGTGACCATCACCTTGCTGCCATCGCTGTCGGTTGCAGTGCTCACTGGCACCCAGTCGGTGATGGCATCACGGCCGATGATGACACCACATGCGTGAACACCCGTGTTGCGCACATTGCCTTCGAGTTTCTCGGCCAGTCGCACGGTCTCGGCCACCAACGGGTCGGGACTGTTGAGTTGGGCAGCAAACTCAGGGAAGCATTTGAGGCAGTTCTTGATGGTAACCTTGTACTTCTTGCCTGGTTTCTCCTCGGGCATGTCGTTGGGGCGGCTCGGAATCATGCCGGCCAGGCGGTTGCTCTCTTCGATGCTCAGACCCTCGACACGCGCCACGTCCTTGATGGCCGACTTGGCCGCCATGGTGCCATAGGTGATGATGTGCGCCACCTTGTCGGCACCATACTTGTCGGTCACATATTGCAGCACCTTGACACGGCCGTCATCGTCAAAGTCGACATCGATATCGGGCAACGAGATGCGGTCGGGGTTCAGAAAACGCTCAAACAGAAGGTCATACTTGATGGGGTCGATATTGGTGATACCCAAACAGTAGGCCACAGCCGAACCAGCAGCCGAGCCACGACCTGGGCCTACCGAACAGCCCAGTCGCGGGGCAGCCTTGATGTAGTCCTGCACGATGAGGAAGTAGCCCGGGAATCCCATGTTCTTGATGGTCTCAAGCTCAAAGTCCAGCCGTTCGCGGTGTTCCTCGTCCAACTCAGGCCAGCGTTCCTTGGCACCCTCGTAGACTAGATAGCGCAGGTAGTCATCCTCGTTGTCAAAGCCCTCGGGCAGCGGGAAGTCGGGCAGAATGGGCCCGTGGTCGATTGAGTAGAATTCCACCTTGTCGAGTATCTCGTTGGTGTTCTGCAATGCCTCGGGAATGTCGGCAAATACCTCGTTCATCTCAGCCTGCGTCTTGAACCACTCCTGCTTGGTATAGAGCATAACATTGTCATCGCTCATCTTCTTGCCGGTCGACACGCAGATGAGTCGCTCGTGGGCTTCAGCATCATCCTCGTTGATGAAGTGTGAGTCGTTGGTGCAGATGACCTTGATGCCCAGTTCCTGAGCGAACTGCAGTAGTACAGCATTGACCTCCTGCTGCCTTGGGAAGGTGTCTTGGGCGGCACGTGGCACGGTGGCCTTGTGACGCTGAAGCTCCAAGTAATAGTCGTCGCCAAACACGCCATGGAACCACTTGACTACCTCGCGGGCTTGGTCAATCTGGCCGTTCATGATGAGCTGGGGCACCTCACCACCCAAGCATGCCGAACAACAGATGATGTCCTCGTGATACTTCTCGAGCTGGCTTTTGTCGGTGCGCGGGTGGCTATAGAAGCCCTCGGTCCAGCCGTTGGACACAATCTTGATCAGGTTTTTGTAGCCATGCAGGTTCTTGGCCAACAAGATCAAGTGACGGCCTATGTCGCGTTTGTCAACGTGCTCGTGTTGGTCGGTTTGGGCAACATATACTTCACAACCAAAGATGGGTTTGAATTTGTCCTGTTCTTCCTTGCCGCTGTTGACCTTGGCACAATAGTCGTGTAGCTCTTTGATGCCGAACATGTTGCCATGATCGGTCAGCGCCATTCCGCGCATGCCGTCGGCAATGGCTTTGTCCATCATTCCCTTGATCGACGCTTGGCCGTCGAGAATGGAGTATTGCGAGTGCACATGCAGGTGTACAAAAGGTATCATACAGAGAAATGTGTTTGTTGGGGTGTGTCAGTAACCAGTGGTTTGTAAATTGTGGCTCAAAGTTACTATGTTTTCGTCAAATAGCACTCAACTATTGCCCACAAAAGTTATTAACAAGGGGCAAGAATGACCATGTTAGTTCGGTCGCATTTGCATCCTGCTGGATTACAAATCCAGCAGAACTATATAAAAATTCTGTGTATTCCGAGTATTCCGAGTATTCTGTGTGCTATTACATCTGTTCAACCAGCAGAACTGTGTTGAAGTCTCAGCGTCAATCGAGTGGCTTGGGATTGACGTAGGTGTCATCGGGAGTGTGCACGAGGTAACCCTCATCAACCAGAAACGAGACCATGCTCAGAATCTCACCTTTGGTGAAGGCAAGCGTATGAATGAAATCCTCAAGGCGACGCGGTTTGACCTGCGCCATATAGAGGATGCCACTCTGCACGTCGACAGGCTGCGTGTTGTCACGCTTGCG
This sequence comes from Porphyromonadaceae bacterium UBA2720, assembly GCA_002353885.1. GTDB lineage: Bacteria > Bacteroidota > Bacteroidia > Bacteroidales > Muribaculaceae > Sodaliphilus. The sequence goes on along the minus strand of DEKO01000071.1, from coordinate 18,497 downwards.
GCGGTCGATGCACACATCGCAGTGATTGCAAGCGGTGTCGACATGTTCGCCGAAGTAGCTAAGCATGCGTGCTTCACGGCATTGCTCGTCGTTGAAGGCATAGTCGATGATAGCCTCGATGCGTTGTTCCATGCGTTGCTTGAGGTCCTCGTAGACGACCTTGGGTAGCTGGATGTATTTAGCCTCTTCGCGAGAGGTGGTATAAATTATATAAGGTGTACGTTTACGGGGCACATAGTGCAAAATGTGCATGCGAGTGAGCTCGAGCAGCGAGTTGTATATGGTTTCTCGGCTCAAATCGGTACGGTGGCTGATAACATCCTCGTTGATGAAAACATAGTCAGCAAACAGTCCAGGATACATGCGGAGGATGGCTTGTAACACACGGTCGGCACCTTGGGTGGTCGTGTGCAAGTCGTAGAGGTCGCTTTTGTCAGCCAGAATCATCACACGTGACTGTGAGTCAATCTCCTCGACAAACTCTATGTGACCAGCTGCAGTGAGTATGCGCAGGGCATTGTGGGTGGGAAGTACAGGCAGTTTAAAAGTGGTGCAAAAAAGATTGAAGTTGAAATCGTACATCCTCTGGTATCCCTCGCCTACTGCCACATTGAGAAAATTACCTACACGTTCATAGACATTCTTGATGAAGTCGCGTGGCGGGAAGGCTTCGGCGATGTGTTTGTGCAGTGTGCGGCGGTCGGTGGGGGTGGCGAGAAGCACAGCGTAGGATCGCTTCCCGTCACGACCCGCACGTCCGGCTTCTTGATAGTATTCTTCGAGCGAGTTGGGAATGTCGACATGCACCACGATGCGCACATCAGGCTTGTCAATGCCCATGCCGAATGCATTGGTCGCCACCATGATGCGGCACTGGTCGTTTCTCCACTTGTTCTGTTTGTCTTCTTTGTCCTCAACTGAGAGACCCGCGTGATAGAAATCGGCGCTGAGTCCATGGCGATTGAGCTCATCGGCGATGAGTTTTGTGCGTTTGCGACTGCGGACATAGACGATGCCTGTGCCGGGCACCGAATGCATGATGTGTACAAGCTCGGCCATCTTCTCACTTGTGTGGCGCACGACATAGGTGATATTGTCGCGAGCGAAACTCTTGGTGAATACATTGCGTTGCTTGAAGTCGAGGCGCTGCATGATGTCCTCGACCACCATGGGGGTTGCTGTGGCTGTCAGGGCCAGCACAGGCACATCGGGGAAGAGCTTGCGCACTTGAACGATGCGCAGGAATGCAGGTCTGAAGTCATAGCCCCATTGCGAGATGCAATGCGCCTCGTCGACCACAATCAGACGCACAGGCATGTGCTTGAGACGTTCAAGAAAACTTTGTGCGCCCAGTCGCTCGGGTGAGACGTAGAGAAATTTGCAGTTGCCATAGAGGCATTTCTCATAGATGTGTTTTGCTTCGGCTGCTGTCAGCCCAGCATGAAGGTAGGTTGCTTTGATGCGACGAGCTATCAGGTTGTCAACCTGGTCCTTCATCAGCGAGATGATAGGTGTCACCACCAAGGCCATACCATCGAAGGCCATGGTGGGAACCTGAAAAGTGATGCTTTTGCCGCCACCGGTGGGCATCAGCCCCAACGTGTCTTTCCCCTCCAAGACCGACTGTATGATTTCGTCCTGCAGCGGCCTGAAGTGATCAAATCCCCAATAGCGTTTGAGGATGTCAAGCGTCGTTTGACTGGGTTGCATCGTCGTGCGTCCTGATGCCCTTGATGAGCAGTTGAACCGAGCCTCCACTGCGGTGCCGGTTCTCCTCGATGGTATAGCAGATGTCGAATGGCTTGCGGGCCTTGATGTGCTCAAAGAAGCGGGCCATACCGAAGGCAATACCATTCATGATGCGTTTGCTGCGGTTATCGACCATCTCGAGCTTGATGTGCTCATTGTTGCGTCCAACGAGTTTGCTTGTTCCGAAATCCAGCACATTGCGCGTGATGAAGACAGGCTTCTGATTCTCAGGCCCAAAGGGGTTGAATTGCTTCATGCAACGCAAGAAGTCGCTGTTGATGTCCTCGAACATCAGTTCGCAATCGATATCCATCGTGGGCGTGACTTGCTCGTCATGGATGTGTTCTTCGACATATTCGGTCAGGCGGCGACGGAACTCACCGATGTTCTCAACCTTCATCGACAAGCCGACAGCATTGGTGTGCCCACCAAAGTTCTCTAACAAATCACGACAAGATTTGATGGCAGAATAAACGTCAAAGCCTCTGACCGATCGTGATGAGCCAGTTGCCAGACCGTTGCTATAGGTCAGCACCACCGATGGCCTGAAGTGAAGCTCGGCTAGGCGCGATGCAACAATGCCAATGACTCCTTTGTGCCAGTTTTTGTCATAGATGACGATAGGCTTCTTGCCTTCGAGCGATTGTGCGTGACGCTCGATGATCTCATTGGCTTCGACCGTGATTTGGCGGTCCAACTCCTTGCGGTTGCGGTTGTAGTTGTCGATGCGCTTGCTGATTTCGTTGGCCTCAGCAGGATCCTTTGTCACCAACAGTTCGACAGACTCTTGCCCGCTCTCCATGCGGCCCGATGCATTGATGCGCGGACCAATCTTGAAGATGATGTCGCTGATGGTGAGTGTCTTGTTGGACAATCCGCAAAGCTTGATGATGCTCTTGAGTCCAACACAAGGATTGCTGTTGAGTCGGCGCAGGCCAAAGTAGGTCATGACACGATTCTCTCCTGTCAATGGCACAATATCGGCTGCGATGCTCACAGCCACAAGGTCGAGCATTGTCTCAAGTTCGTGAGTCGACAGCCCATTGCTGCGTGCAAAAGCCTGCATGAACTTGAAACCCACACCACAACCCGAGAGTCCCTTGTAGGGATACTCGTCGTCTAGCCGCTTCGGGTTGAGAATGGCGGCAGCATCAGGCAAGACATCATCGGGGACATGATGATCGCACACGATGAAGTCAATGCCTTTGGATTTGGCATAGGCAATCTCGTCGTTCGCCTTGATGCCACAGTCCAGCACAATAATCAATTTCACTCCAATGCTCTCGGCATAATCAATGCTCTGGAGCGAGATGCCATATCCCTCGTCCTCTCGCGTGGGAATATAGTACTCAAGATTGGAGTAATACTTCTGTAGATAACGATATACTAGCGCTACGGCTGTCGTTCCGTCGACATCATAGTCGCCATATACCATAATTTTCTCTTTGCCACCTAACGCCGAATTCAAGCGGTCGACAGCCTTGTCCATGTCCTTCATCAGGAACGGATCGGGCATTTGGCTTAGCGACGGACTGAAGAAAGCACGGACGTCGTCGTAGCTCTTCATGCCGCGCAAGACCAAAAGTCGAGCGACAGAGGGACATTTGGGGAATTTTTCGGCCAATTGCTCCTCGATCTGGGATTCTTCGGATGTAAGTGGTAAGTAATTCCATTTACTTATCATTTATGTTATTTTTTATTATGCTGAGCTATGACCTGTGCCCTCTGGCACCAATGGCCCCGACAAGGTCGTGCGAGCTCTAAGTGAAGACAATGTTGCCTGCCGGTTGCAAACATTGTCAAGTCATGAATGATGCACACCTTGTCATGGATGGCGCATCCGGGCCTCCAAATGGCATGCAGAATGGTGACAATCAACCACTTGACTCATATGTAACGCTCGCACTTTGTTACATAAAAGTAGCATTTGTCGCTAAATTCCTACAAAGTTATTACAAAAATACGGACTTTCAAAATATTTTCAGTCACAATGCCAATATTTTTGAAAAATTAGCATTTCGCCTGTCGGCCATGTCTCTGGCCAGGTAAGCGTTACTGTGAGCCTGAAGTTGCCTTTGATTTTCGAGAATTGCTGTATCCGTTGCTGTCATGACGAATTCTTTTCTGCCTCACCAGTTCGGTCAAAGCATGGGACACCTGCTCGTGGAATAGTGTGCCACACTTCTTGATTCCAAAGGTTTCTATGACCCTTTGCGGCATCTCGGCCTCAGAGATATGCTTCCCTTTAATAAGTAGTGCGAGGATGGCATTCTCAATCTCGATGAGTGGGATGTCGTTCCATTCTCGTCCGGCCTTGACACGATAGCCCGCGTAGTTGAGCAGGGGCTTGTTCTTTGCCCAATAGTATGGGACTGCTTGTGTCGCAGCATCATCAAGTGTGGCTGTCTGCTTGAGCAGCCATGTGACATAACGTTGCACACGGTCATTGATGCTCCTGATGGCCCAAATGCGGCACATGCGTTTGCAGGCATAGTGGAAGGTGATAGGCTGTTCGCACTTCAGAATCTCGGTCATTTGTGCCATGGTCTTGGTGGGACGTGTGGTCATCATCATCACCCCACCCTTTTCTTCGACTTGGATGTCGGCTTCGACATAGGGCATCAGTTGTGGCACGTACTGAACTGGAGTTGCTGCCGTGGTCGATTGCTCATGTTGTGGGTCTGATGGTTGCACGTCGGCATCATCGCGTTTGGGTTTTGCCGTAGGCAGCGTTTTTCTGTCAGGCTTAGGCTCGGTGCTGGCAACAACAGGCTCTGAAGCTGCTGGCTCAGGCTCTGCTGCGGGTTTGTGTGTGACGGTGGGGGGCGACGGCAGTTTGGCGCTGACGGGTTGTTTGTCTAGCGATGAGGGAGTTTCTTGCTTTAGTTGGGCTGGCTGCTCGGTAGACGCCTGACTGATGTTACTTTGCTTGTGAACATCAGCCTTTGAGTTTTGTGCTGTGAGTTTGGCTTCGATGTTGCGCAGTTTTTCTAGCACTTGATCGACCACACGCTGACGATGATAGAACCAGTCAACCATCCAGATGCGCACGATGTTCCATCCCAGGGCGGTCAGCACGGTAGGCTGGCACACTTCCCGATCGCGCACCGTCTTGGTGTCGCTGTAGCCCTTGCCGTCGCACAAGATGCCCAGCATATACTTGTCTGGCTCATGGGGATTGATCACAGCCAGGTCAATTTTGAACTTTGACCGTCCAACGGCTGTGTCAACTTGATATCCCTTGTCGCTGAGTTCCTGAGCCAACTGCTTTGCCATGATGTTGACCACATGCTGCTGGTTGTTGTTCTGATAGCTGATGTGTCCATCACGAGCATACTCAAGAAACATTTTGAGTCCTTGCACACCCAGCGACTTCGACCGGTTGAGGTCAATCTGCTCAGGTTGCAGTGTTGAGAACACAATCATTTCATATCGTGCTCGAGACACAGCGACATTGAGTCGGCGTTCTCCCCCGCTGTTGTTGAGCGGCCCGAAGTTCATCGAGACTTTGCCTCTTGCATCCGGCCCATATCCAATCGAGAAGAGGATGACATCTCGCTCGTCGCCCTGAACATTCTCCAGGTTCTTGATGAACAGTGGCTCCTCACGGTCAGTAGCAAACTGTTCGAGTTTGGGATATAGAGCGAAGGCGTCCATCAACAGGTCGTCGATGAGGTTTTGTTGCGCGACACTGAATGACACAATGCCTAGGCTCATCTTTCTCAGTTTTTTGTCCGACAACCTTCTGAGAACTTCTTCAACAATGGCTTGTGCTTCGGCCTTGTTGCTGCGTGTTCGTCCATAGTCATATACACCCTGGACTGGTATAAACGACACCTTCGTGTCACGGTCGTCGACACTGGGGAACGTGATGAGTCGGCCATCATAGTACTGCGAGTTGCTGAATGCGATGAGACTCTCATGCCGACTGCGGTAATGCCAACGCAGATGTCTTGCAGGGAAGTCGAGTGCTATGGTGTCGTCAAGCACACTGTCCAGATCGTCAATCACAGCTTCTGACTCGTCAACTTGATTGACATTGAAGAAACTGGTCGGTGGCATCTGTTTGGGATCGCCCACGACGATGAGCGCCTTGCCCCTGGCAATGGCTCCCACGGCTTCGCTGGTGGGCATCTGCGAGGCCTCGTCGAAGATGACGAGGTCAAATGGGGGTTGGCTCAAGTCAAGATATTGTGCGACCGAGATTGGGCTCATGAGCAAGCACGGGCACAGATAGGGCAAGAGGTCCGAAATCTGGTCCATGATGTTTCGCACGCTCTGTCCTCGCCCACGATTGTTGATGTTTCGCCGCAAGTATCCCATCTGTTGGAACAGTTTGGGCGACATGGTATGCTCTCGCAACGAGCGTGTCAGGCGGTTGAACAGTTCGTTCTTGGTCAGCTCTTGGAATTTGTTGTCAAGCTGCCTGAACTTCTTGATCGTGTCCTCAAAAACTAGCCCCGAGAACGATTCCAACCTTTGGTCGCTGGCCAGCGTGTTCGATGCGATGTGATGATACACCGCCTTGGCCCATGCGATGGCTGCAACGCTTGGCTCCAGTCCATGGGTGATGGCATCCACAACCTCGCCCAGGCCCATTGTACGCAGGTGGTCGCGCTGGTCGGTCCACAGTTTCCATTCTCGTCCTTCGTGCTCGACATGCTGTGATAAGGTGTTGGCCAACTCTTCTAGATGTTCGTTGTCAGGATTGTCAAACGAGCAGAATGGTTTCATTTCGGCAAGCGTGTTGCTGGCTTGACCATAGTCGTGGCACATCTGCTTGAAGACCGCGCCATTGCTTGCAAACGCGCCTGGGTTGGTTGCAGCCATGCGGCCGATTGTGTTGAGGATCAGTGCTTTTTGTTCGCTGGTGGCATATTGGTCCATTTGCCCGATCAGCCGAGCGGCGCGTTGCAGGTCGTCGTGCATCTGAGCCCATGGAGCAGCGTCTCTCGAGAGCCGTTGCGCGAACACCATCTCCAACTCACGATGCATTGGGTCAGCATAGTTGGCATCCTTTTGCTGGAAATCTTCCAACAGAGTCAGTAGGTGCTCAGTATGCTCACCCTTGTTATTAATGACACGAAGATGGGGAGAGAAGAGCTTGAGAAATTTGCGTTTAGCAAAATATTTGGGCAGCCACCACTTCTGATTGATTGTCTGCCATTGTAGCTTGAGCTCAGCAGCGTTGAGTTGGTAGGCGGTAGGGTTGAAGTTGACATCGACTTGTGCCTTGGCTGCGCTGCGTTGAGCCCCAAGAGCGATCATTTGCTGCCAGTGTTGCAATCGTGTGGGGTTGCCACAATCCATCATGGCGACCGATAGCCATCTGATGTCGGCAAGCGACCGGCTCAGTTCTGACAGGACATGATAGGATGACAACCGGTTCCCCAAGTCGAGTGCCAGCAGACGGTCAATGCCGGCTGCGTCTTGACGCAGCTGTGCCAATTGCGAGCCGTAGCGTTTGATCAGCTCACCCGTGTGACGCAGCCCCTGTGGTGTGGTGTCATGAATGGCAAGGCCGTATAGTGGATGATGCGAGGGCGTGCCTGTCAGTTGTAGCACAGGCTCCAGGGCCAGGATGGCCTCCTGGCTTTGTGCGATCACGTCGGCATTGATTGTGTTGATGTCCCGATGACTCAGCTGCATTTCGTCGCCCTCGGTGTCAAGGTAGCGCGAGAGGCATTCATAGAGCGACATCCCATAGCTGCGCTGCTCGTGCATGGCTTGCACATACTGGGCCAGTTGTTTCCGTTGCTGAAACAGCTTCTTTGCCGTCGATGGGTAGTCTTTCGAGGCGCCACGCTCTATGGTATTTAAGGCCAGGTCCAGTTGCTGCAGCACATGGGTCTTGGTGGCTTTGTTGCTGTGCAGCTCCAGGCAGAACGGGTTGAAGCCGATAGCCTTGATACGCTTCTGCACCACCTCAAGGGCTGCCATCTTCTCGGCGACAAAGAGCACTCTTTTGCCTTGGAACAGCGCATTGGCGATCATGTTGGTGATGGTCTGTGACTTGCCGGTCCCTGGCGGGCCATGCAGCACAAAACTCTTTCCCATTCCCGACTCGACAATTGCCTCAAACTGTGATGAATCAACATCAACGGGAATGGCAAACTCGGCAGGTGATGATTGCTGATCAAGCTCACGTGCGTCCACATCGGCCTGTTCGGTGTCGTCAGGGTTCAAGGCTTTGCCGTCGGCGAGCGCTTGTATCACAGGATGCCTCGACAGTTGCAGCGCATGGTTGTGGATGTCGTTCCACATCACAAATTTGCTGAACGAGAACAGTCCCAGCATGGCTTCATCCAGCACGTCCCATCGAGGTCGCGATATGATGGCATTGCGCACGATGGCCATCACTTGCCTCACGTCCACGCCATCGCTGTCGGTGGGTAGCGGCGACAACCCTGGCATGGTCAATTGGAACTGCTGCTTGATCATCTCGACGAGTGTAACATTGATGATTGTCTCCTCACCACGCGAGCGAATGACGTAATTGCTGCCCGCATGCCTGATGAGATCAACAGGTATCATCAGAATGGGAGCATATCGCGGCTTGATGCTGCGGTCGGTCTCATACCACTTGAGTATGCCCAACGCCAGAAACAGCGAATTGGCTCCATTCTCTTCGAGTGCGACACGCGATGTGCGGTGTATGTGCTTGAGTACATTGACAGTCTCTGTGTCTGAGAGATAGCAACGGAGCCGTTTGTTTTTCAGCTCATTGACGACAAGTGGTTGCCACTGCTCTTGCACCAGTGTCGAGTCGTAGATGCCATGTTCGTCTGGCAGGAAACGACTCTGTGCAGGTGACGGCAAGATGCTATATTCCTCGCCTTTGCTGATGTGGTCTTCGAGTTGGTCGATGGCAAACGAGATGAATGGCAACACACGCTTGCCGATGCGCATGTTCAGCAGATTGTTGCGCATAGAGAAGTCAAGCAACTTTCGCTCCCAAATCTGTTGCTTGGTGATCTCGCCTGCTTGTTGACGGGCGATGTCTATTGGCGAGATTGACTTGATTGTATCATTGTTGACGGCATCTTGTGTGGGAGTGTCTTCGCAAGATGTACTGGCTGAAGGACGGATGTTCTGTAGACGACACGCCTTGATGTCGACATAGCAGTTGAACGCTTGCTTGGTGTCGCGAATATAGACTTGAGCTCGTTGTGAAGCCTGGTCAAACGTCAGCATCTCAGTTTGTCCACATGTTGCCACATCGAGCAAGGCCATTTCACCCAAGTCGTCGTGCGATGCCTTGATCAGAAACGAGCTGTCGTCGCTCACTGGCGATGGGCTGAACGAGTCGACAAGCCATATACCCACTAGCACATGTGAACGCATGAAGACAATCAGCGGGTTGAGCCCGCAAGCCTCAAGGCATGCCACCATGAGCAATGCTATTTCTAAACTGTTGCCCAACCGCTGGTCAAGGACTTGCCGATGCGATCGGACTCGATTTCTAAATTGTTCAAGGGTGCCGTCAATCGGCATTGTAGTTATCTGCAGTTGCTGCATTGTTTGATAGATGGCAGCCATCTGAGCTCTCGAACGATTAGGATCTTGTGTCTGGTAGTTGTCAAAGACGGGGTCTTGAGTGAGGCGTTCGAGATGTTGGCTCGCTGCATGCAGGATTTGGGCAACAGCTGTAGATTCGGGGTGAACCAATGTGGCTATAGCCGATGGCATCACTTGCAATCCCGGCCAATAGTTATCTGGGAGCAAGGTCACCTCGCAGTCTTTTTCGGTAAGGATGTCTTGTCCACTCGTGGCTGCAAAATGCGCTGTGGTGACAATGGGCTGATTCAGTTCGGCCAGCATCTCGCGATTGAATTCAACTTGTAACCCACCCAACTGCACCGTCCATTGCGATGGCAATTGTGCGACGGTCACGCTGCTCGTTGTGATAAACTCTCCCGACACGGTGACCTCGACGTCCTGCACATCTTGGTCACTCATGTTAGACAGAGCACAACGATTGCATACCACTGCATGATAGTCAATCATTGACAGATTGACGCATGGCAGCAATTCAATTTGGAGTATGACACCCTTTTGTGCCATCAATGGCCTATTCTCTCCCATACACTCAGAATTTACACTCTGCAAATATACGGCAAAAATATCTAAATATCAAGGAAATTGAACAAAAAAACTCATTTGTTGCGAAAAAGTCGACATTTCTTGTCACGATTGGCGTTTTTTTTGTACTTTTGCGGTGTAAAAAGCAAATTTAAGTTTTGGCCACACTGATATCACTCATCATAGGCTGTCTCTCGATAGGTATCATTCTTTCAGCCCCAATGGGCCCTATTGGCATTCTGACTGTGCAACGCACCCTCAACAAAGGACGTGTGTCGGGTTGGTTCACTGGTCTTGGTGCTGCAGCAAGTGATTTGTTTTACTGCTTGCTTACAGGACTGGGAATCAGTTTTGTGACAGATTACATCGAAGACAATGTGACGATGCTGCAGATTCTTGGAAGCGTCATCCTCATTGTCTATGCTGCGTACATGATATTCCACAATCCCGGCGATGACCGTGTCAAGGACACCAATGACAAGGATGACAACACACGTGACGCAATCACCGGATTCTTTTTCACCTTGTCTAACCCGCTCATCTTGTTTCTCATCATCCCTCTGTTTGCTCGTTTTGGCTTTCCTAATCCTGAAGAGCACAAATGGTACCACATCATTCTGGGGTATATCTTGATAACCGGTGGAGCTCTGCTCTGGTGGACAGTCATCACCTATGCTGTCGACAAGGTTCGCTCAAGATTCACCAAAGGCAGCATGTGGACCATCAATCGCATCATGGGCACGCTCCTGCTCCTCATCTCGCTCTACGGCTTGGGCTCAGGACTGGTGAAGTACGTGTCGACACAGGGACTTCTTTAATCACTCGATCAGTTATGAAGCGTCTTGCATGCATCCTGTTTGTCCTCATTGCATGTGTGCTGGAGATGTCGGCTCGGTCGCATTATGCCACAGTATACAATCAATTTGGTTCGCTGGTGTCAGCCGTGTCATGGGCACAGCACGGAAATCTGGCTTGTGAGATGGTCGATAATCGACTCACTGTCGACAATGGCAGTTCTCATTCCATAGCTATCGCCGACACAACGCTAGTGCCTGCGACGGGATATCAATATCTTGTACGGGCAGCCGCATTGCACAATCAGCCTGGCCGCAGCTATGTTGTCACAGATAGTCTGGGGAATAAGAAACGCGTTGAACGCACCTCATGGGGCGTTATTTTTGCATATGCCAATCCTAGTCACTACATGCATGTCGAAATCAGCAGTTTCAATAGCAACTTCTATGACGATCTCACCGACAAACGGCAGATGACTGTCGAGGTATGGCGGCATCAAGGTGACTCGGCAAATCGCATCTGCTCGATACCACTTGACGATGGCGTAGATCTTTATGACGGTCTCAACACGCTCATGGTCAGTGTCGACAAGGGTCAGGCTGTCATCTCTGTGGGTAAAAAGAAACTGAAAGCTGTGGCCACTGTCGAGCTCTCCGATGACGACGTGTCGTTGGTCAAGACAGGCCTCTTTCTAGGGGCGGGAAGCAAGATTGCTGTCGAACGCACTGTGCTCTCGACACAGAGCGACCCGACGCGACGTGTGGCCACAACATGGACTCGTGAGTCACTCGACCAACATTTCGCAATAAGTAGCGATCCGTTAGAGGGCTATTGGCAGTATCAAGATCGTGACATGGAAGACAAGTGGTTGCGTCTAGGGGGACGATACACTGTTGCCCTGGTGGCTAGTCATGGCGGATATGACATCATCTATGTCGATGGATCGCAGGTCAATGCGCCTCAGTGGCAGTTTGGACTACTGAAAGGGCACATCTCTCGCACCATTTTTGACGGTCACTACGACCTCGTGTGGATTGATGCGATGTTTGCACCCATCACGCATGATGCTTATGCCGCCTTCGAGAATGGCGTGTTGATGACGCTCAGTTTTCCAGTCTACAATAGTCAGTTGCGCTTGTCCAAGGTCTTGCAGCCATAAATCCTGAAATGTGAGACTATGTTTCATGTGAATAGCACATTTTTTGTACCTTTGCGGCTTGTATAAGAAAAACAAATCATGAAAGTCTTGAAGAGAATTCCCTTGTTGGGGCGTGTGGTTATTGCCATAGTTTTTGGCGTCTTGCTGGGCAATGTGCTGCCGGCATGGGCTGTACGCCTGTTTGTGACCTTCAACAGCGTGTTTAGCAACTTTTTGTCGTTTCTCATCCCGCTCATTATTGTCGGACTGGTAACTCCTGCCATTGCCGACATAGGTAAGAGCGCTGGCAAACTGTTGCTCATAACCGGTCTGATAGCCTATGGTGACACTGTCTTTTCGGGGTTGTTCTCCTATGCAACAAGCATCAATGTATTTCCAAGTTTGATTGATCCGGCGGCGGCAGCACAGATTGCTGCCGATGATGCTAAAGTGGAACCGTTCTTCACGATTGCCATCCCGCCATTGATGGATGTGATGAGTGCGTTGGTACTGTCGTTTGCGTTAGGACTGGGGGTGGCACACTTCGGCTCGGCAACCATCAAGCGTGTCTTTGTTGAGTTTCGTGAGATTGTTGCCAAGACCATCGAGGTGGCTTTGATTCCGCTGCTGCCGCTCTACATCATGGGCATCTTCATGAGCATGGCACATACTGGTCAGGCTTGGCACATCGTCAAGGTGTTTATCTCAATCATTGGTGTAATTTTTGCTATGCACATCATCTTACTGGTGGTGCAATATTGCATCGCCGGTGTCATTGCCCATCGCAACCCATTCAAGGCGCTGAAGACGATGTTGCCTGCCTATTTTACTGCACTGGGCACATCGAGCAGCGCGGCCACGATTCCTGTGACGTTGAAGCAAACACAGCTCAACGGTGTGCGTGAGGGTGTGGCGGGGTTCGTCGTTCCGCTATGTGCTACTATCCACTTGTCGGGCAGTGCCATGAAAATCACTGCCTGTGCTGTGGCCTTGATGTTGATGCAGGGCATGCCTGTCGAGTTTGGCACGTTTCTGGGCTTTGTGCTGATGTTGGGCGTGATGATGGTGGCGGCACCTGGTGTGCCTGGTGGAGCCATCATGGCTGCCATCGGTGTGTTGCAGAGCATCCTGGGCTTCAATGCCGAGCAGCAGGCCATGATGATTGCACTCTATATCACGATGGACAGCTTCGGTACAGCATGCAACGTGACAGGTGATGGCGCTATAGCTCTCATTGTCGATTCGCTGCACCCGTCTGACGCTAAGGTTGAGTGAAAATATTGATAAGATTCTAGCGTTTGAACAGACGGTCGAGGTTGCGTTTGTCTTCACGCTCCTTGATGGTCTGTCGCTTGTCGTAGAGCTTCTTGCCTCGAGCGATGGCAATAACCATCTTGGCCAGTCCGCGTTCGTTGATGAAGATGCGTAGGGGCACTACCGAGTATCCGGGCTGTTCGGCAGCTTTTGCAATTTTGTTGATTTCTTTGCGAGTGAGCAGCAGTTTGCGGTCGCGATGGGTCGTGTGATTGTTATATGACCCATAGGAGTATTCGGCGATATACATGTTCTTAACCCACAGTTCATGATTCTCAACCATGCAGTAGGTATCGGTCAGTCCCGCCTTGCCTTGGCGCAGCGACTTGATTTCGGTGCCAGTGAGCACAATGCCCGCAGTGAAAGTCTCAAGAATCTCATAGTCAAAGGTTGCCTTACGGTTCTTGATGTTGATATTGTTGCTATGTTGTTTATTGTTTTGAGCCATAGTATTCAGATTTGATCATTTGACAATGAGCATGCTCAACAGCTGCTGGATGACAAACGGCGTGAGCAGCAACAGGGCCGATGTGGCAATGAGAAATCCTGTCTGGCGCGGTTTCTCCAATCCCATATATCGCACTCCCCTATAGATAATCCACACGAGGTAGGTCATGATGAAAAAGATGGGCGTGAAATCGATGGGTAGTACATTGGTAATGATGGCCAGCAAGACCAGATAAATTAGGCTATAGAGTACCAGCTCGTGCAATCGCGCTGTTGAACCGTTGGTCTTAACCAGTTCAGGATAAAAGCCGGCCAAAAGATAGCACACGATATAGTAGCTGAAAAAAAAGCTGGAAAACTGGATGATGGCTGTCATCAGCGACTTGGACAAGGTGAGGGTGTGGTCATGAAGCATGGGCATAAATGCCGAAATCGCCAGTAATGCCAACAGAGGGAAAAAAGCTACACGCATGATGCGACTGGTGGCAATCCCCCCAGCATTGATATCCTCCCACCCTACCCTTGGCGAGACGATGAGTAGCATTATGTTCTTGAAAATGTCCATCACAAATGGCTCATAGTGGCAGTTGAATTCCGTTTTGAGCGTGCAAAATTACTAATTTCTTTTTAATTCACGTGAGATTGAGGCCAATTTAATCGAAATTTTGTAATTTTGCACATCGTTTATGAATTACTCTCTTTTCATAGCACAGCGGTTAAAGCTAGACTCAGCCGACAATCGAGCAACCCCCAGCTTGAATGTGGCTTTGGCGGGAATTGTTCTGGCAATTATTGTCATGATTCTCTCTGTGGCCATCGTCATGGGCTTCAAGCATGAGATATCAAGCAAAATCTATAGCCTTGATGCACACTTGAAGGTGTCCAATGCAGCTATCGGACTCGACGACAACTATTCGACAATCAATGCCCAACCCATCTACAAGACAATCACAAGCAACACGGCCTTTTTTGAGCAAGTGTCCAGCATGAGCCTGATTGCTGACCAGCCTGCTATACTCAAGACCGACACCGACTTTGAGGGCATTGTCTACCGAGGTGTGGATGATGGTTATGACTGGCATTATCTGGAAGGTAATCTGGTGTCAGGACGAGTGCCTGTCATTGCCGACACCAGCGATGTGAACGAGGTGCTCATTTCACGTGAGTTAGCTGACAAACTCAGACTCAAAGTTGGTGACAGGGTTTATACCTATTTTATATTGCAAAAGGTCAAAGTTCGCAATGTGCATGTTGTGGGCATTGTTAACAACGACTTTGAAAACTTTGACAAGACCATCATCTTGGGCAACATCCGACAACTGCAGCAGATTAATGATTGGACTGCTGACGTTGGCCACTATGTGGGTGTCAACATGAAGGAGGTGAACCATGTTGAGGATGATGCCTATCACCTCTATTCCCTATTGGCACATAACACGCTGGAGACTAACAACAATACGCTCCACGCTGTGACCAATACTCATCACAACAACCATTCTTTCTTTGCCTGGCTAAAAATGCTCGACATGAATGTGGTGATCATCTTGGTGCTCATGGCCATTGTGTCGGGGTTCACATTGATTGCTGCCATGTTGATGATTGTGCTTGAGCGCATCAAGATGATAGGCATGCTCAAGGCGATGGGGGCCAGCAACAGGGGCATCCGCAACATCTTCATCTTTTTGACTGGGAAACTAATCCTGCGTGCGCTGCTGTGGGGTAATGCTATCGGCTTGTCTTTGGCTCTTTCACAACATTGGTTCCATATTGTACGACTAGATCCCAGTGCCTACTATATGCCTTATGTTCCCATAGCATT
The DNA here is from genome assembly GCA_002353885.1 of Porphyromonadaceae bacterium UBA2720. Lineage (GTDB taxonomy): Bacteria > Bacteroidota > Bacteroidia > Bacteroidales > Muribaculaceae > Sodaliphilus. The sequence continues at coordinate 3,153 of DEKO01000071.1, read as the reverse complement.
GTCACCCGTAGCATGGTTGCTACTCAACGTGGGCATTGTGGTTGTGTCCTATCTCACACTACTGGGGCCCAGCTACATCATCAGCACCATCCGCCCGACAGCCACGATGAGATTTGAGTAATTTTTTGTCTAGCCATTCAACTTTCTAGTCCATCGTGCATCTAAATAAAAAACATGACGAGCTCAGACATCACAGAGCAACAACTGCTGGACCAGTTGAGGGATCCACTCCTCCGCGATCAAGGGTTCAGGCAGTTGATGCGACAGTATGGCCAAGTGTTATACTGGCACATTCGTCGTATGGTTATTGACCACGATGATGCTCAGGATGTGATGCAAGAGACCGCCATCAAGATATTGGAGAACATCGGCAAGTTCAAGGGAAACAGTCAACTCTCAACGTGGGTTTATCGCATAGCCACAAACGAGGCACTGATGCACTTGCGCAAGAAGACAAGCCTATTTCAGAGTATCGACTCGCTTGCGCCCGAACTTGCAGAACGTCTCGAAGCGCAGTCCGATCTGTCATGCGACCATGCCACAGTGCTGTTTCAGCAGGCTTTGTTGCAACTGCCCACTCAGCAGCGCATCGCATTTAACTTGCGTTACTATGACGAGATGCCCTATGAACAAATCGCTCAGGTAACAGGAAAATCAGTGGCAACACTTAAGAGCAATTACCATTATGCGGTGAAAAAAATAGAAAACTACATCAAAGAGCATTCGGTATGAATGAACTAGAAAGATATAAACATAACCCTCCATTCAATGTCAGCAGTGACGACATTGAACGTCTGGTTAACAACTGCACAGAGCGTGCTATTGAGCGCAATTGTGGTCAGCGTGCCACGCGTTCGCCCATGATGCGCTGGGTAGCCGTTGCCGCTATGGTTGCAATCGTTGTGGGCCTCACATGGATGCTGACCAATGGTTACTCGACAAACAGTACAATACAACAGAGCCCTGGCACCATCGCTGAGAACCATGTAACTCCAGTCGCAGACACTGCATCAGACATCAAGGCTGTCACAGTTGAGACGATCCGTCAGCATGTCGACAATGATGCTCACGTGATGCCACTGACCACGGCTCATCACCAACCGAACACCGACACTGAAGTGGCTGATGACGACATGGATGAGATTGACGTTGTCCTCAGTCAGATGACCCAAAGCGAACTGAACATGCTGGATGAAGGCTACTATATCGATGAGATTCCAGAATACTAACGACTAGAAGCAAAAGAAAAATGAAGAAGTTCTTGTTTTTGATTATTTTAATGGTGGCTTCAACAACCGCTCATGCCCATCAAAGCACCAGTGCTGAGGTGCGTATGCGCATGGTTGAGGCCAAGACCAAATACATGATTCGAACGCTGCACATCACTAAAGAGCAGCAAGCCAAATTTATTGAAATCTATCATCGCTACAACAAGAATATGCGTGGCCTTTGGAGCGGGAACCAAGACACAAAAAAGACTGGTAACACGCAAGACGAGGCCGACCGCATCAAAAGGCGTCTAGCCAACCAGAAGCGGGCCATTGAAATACAAATGGCCACGATTGATGAACTTGCTCAGGTGCTTAATGCCGACCAGCTGAGCCGTTTCCTTGACACTGAACGCGAAATTCAGCAGCGCGTGAAGGCTCGGCGTGAACAAGGAGCGAAAACCGACCAGTCGACTCAAGGTCGGCGTCAGTCACGCTCACAAGGTGGAATGCATAAGCGCACACGCACTGGCAATTAGATCACTTATTCAATCAGCACAATAATCCCCAGTCACACCAATGCGCGGCTGGGGATTATTTTTTGTCAACGTTTTGTGTTAGTTACTTCAGTCTTAAAAAACTATAGCCGAAACGCTCACAAGCAGCACGCTCTAATGCCTCGCGATCGTCGGGATGGGCTATCGAGATCATAGCCTTTGCACGCTCGGCAAGGCTTTTGTTGCGCAGATACACGATTCCATGTTCGGTGACGACAAACTGCGTCTGGAAACGTGTGGTCACAACGCCAGCGCCAGGTGTCAGCGTAGGCACAATCTTTGCCTTACCTTTGCCTGTGCGCGACGGCAGAGCGATAAAGGTCTTGCCGCCCTCGCTCAGTGCGCCACCATACATGAAGTCATGCTGCCCACCCACGCTCGAGAAGATTGTGGTGCCTATGCTATCGGCACACACCTGACCGGTAATGTCGACCTCGATGGCACTGTTGATGGCTATCACCTTGGGGTTCTGACGGATGATTTGTGGATCGTTGGTCCAAGCCACGTCATAGAACTCGACTGCCTTGTTATAGTTCAGGAAGTCATACATGTGCTGGCTGCCCAATGCCAAGCTGGCGACACTCACACCAGGCTTGATGACCTTCTGTGAGTTGTCGATCACACCTTCCTCAATCAAGCGCACCACACCATCAGTCATAGCCTCGGTGTGTAGTCCCAGGTGCTTGTGGTTCTTGATGCCGTTAAGCACAGCATTGGGTATGCCACCCACACCAATCTGTAACGTTGCGCCATCAGGAATTTCGTTGGCTATGAAGCCACCGATAGCAGCCTCGATGGGTGTTGGGGCACCAAACTCTAGAGCCAATGGGGGATCATCGCATTCGACGGCAGCTGTGATTTGCGACTCATGAATGCGTGCTCCGCCACACAGATAGGGCATGCTCTTGTTGATCTCGGCAATGATAATCTTACTGCATTCAACGGCCGACACAGCAAGGTCGGCGCTCATGCCATAGCTGCAATAGCCATCCTCGTCAGGAGGTGAGCAGTTGATAAAAGCAATGTCGAGAGGCAACTGACGACTACGGAATAAGAACGGAATCTCTCCCAGGAAGGCCGGAGTCATCGTGCCATAGCCTTGGGCCACCCACTTACGCTGGTCGGCACATAGAAACAGGCTATTGGTCCAGAAGGCGTCCTTATATTCAGGCTTGCAGAACGGGGCTTCTCCCCTGCCCACATTGAAGGCCGAGTAGATGGTTACTCCCTTCAACTCGTGGCCACGGCGAGCGAGCGCTTCCTCAAGCACAAGAGGTATGGACGTACTGCCTTGGATGTAGATGGAGTCACCCGAGTGTACAAGTTGCATGGCCTCATCGGCGGTCATGTAATTCATATCAAAGAATTAATTAAGAATTAATAATTAA
>DEKO01000047.1 GCA_002353885.1 Porphyromonadaceae bacterium UBA2720 | reverse complement strand
TAGCCATTCTGCGAGAGAGCCGTTAGGCGGTTCTCCTCATCCCAGCGGAACCGCTCCTCACAGGTACGCTGCACGGTATCTGATTGGGCTGTCATGTCAGGCTTCAATCTTAATGTATTATTAACGTAAAGGATATTGCCATTTTTGTCATACTCGTAAGAATGCGCCTCACGGATGCTGTCGCCAGCAGTCGGCGCGACCAGTGCCGTGCGGCAGTTGGTGTTCGAGCGTGTCATAAAACTCCTAAAATATTTTGTGACAAAATCCCCCTGTCACACAATGAATTGAATGTCTTTTTGGTGCAGTGCCTGGGTCTTTCTCGTCATGCGGTACATGCCGTCATCGGACATTAGCGACCTGCTCATTATATTTTCGAATAATTTCATTTTTCATAAATAATTCTTCAGAGTTTTCAGGAAAATCCATTTGTTTCACCTCGTCAATAAGCAAAGTAACTGGCCATGTTTCACCTGGAATTTCCAACACCTCTTTCATCACTCCCGTGATATCAGCATTACGGTCAACAACAAGATAGAACAAAACGTCAATTTTTTTTTCCATTATGGCCCATTGGACGATTGATATTCCATTTACCGAAAAATTAACATCCAGACCACCTTGTTCCACAAAAAGCCGGATATACTCAATATGATTTATGGCATAAACTATTGGGCTTCTATAAATCGTGTGACCTTCGCTATTATCTATGCTAATTAAACTCCCATCTGCTCCGTGTTGCAGCAAATTGGAAATGTAGCGGCTATCGACCCCTTTCTCATTGAGAAACCTCGAAGCACTTATTAGTGGCGTTTCGCCATCCTTAAGGCATACAAAGTTGGGGTTGGCTCCTGCATTTAACAGCATACGAAAGGACTCATACTTATCATTATATATAGACCATATCAACAGATTGCTACCCAAAAAAGGATCTGGACTATCAATGTTAATTTGAGGATGATTTTTAATAAATTGTTTGATACTAAACGTATCTTGGGTGGCTACGAATTTAGCCAAAGATGATACTTCTGTATCATCAAAAATACTAATATCGTAAATCGTTTTAGTATGTGAACAAATTGCCATCATCCCTATTAACATAATCAATAAAACATTTTTCATAACCTTGATTATTTATTTCCTTTTAATCAACTGAATGGTTCTACCAATCGTGTGATTATAAGTCCTTTGTAAAAGGAATTATAATCGTGAATTGGACCAATCGAATAATAATTTGCCTCTATAGTTTTAATTCTCCCTTCTGCCCTAATGTTTAGATTACAGATGCTTGGCGAAACAGTTGTCCTTAATGCTGAAATAAGGACTGAAATAGGTCGTGGTCTGCTGCGTATCCAGCACACGTCCGTCCTGGCGGCTGTTGACGAACACCGCCATGTTGCCGCCATGCATCTTTACCGTGCGCTCACCGTCGGCATCGTACCAGTAGTGAGACACGTAGCCGTCTTGGGAGAGAGCCGTCAGGCGGTTCTCATCGTCCCAGCGGAATCGCTCCTCGCGGCTCCTCTGCACGGTATCTGGTTGAGCAGTCATGTCGGGTTTCAGTCTTAATGTATTAACGTAAAGGATATTGCCATTATTGTCATACTCATAAGAATGTGCCTCACGTAAAAAACCGTTCCCGCGGCACATTATCCACCTATTAGAAGCATTCATTTCATATATGGATAATTTATTAAATCTTGGTAGCAATATTGATAGTTAAACGTACTATCATCGTATGGTTGAAAAATAATAGACTTTTCAAAAAAATCACAGTCATTTACGTTTTGTTCAAAACCTTTACTTCTGTAATGACTTGCAGATAAAGTCTCACCCTTTAGTCTATTGAAATATAAATATTTCAAATCATTACAAGCTTCTTTAAAATCGTCATAACCAAATATGCTATATTTTACAAATGGATAAATGGTTAAAGAGTCATTTAAATCGGTTCTAACACCAATAAATGATTTTGCGTCAAAATTCCTACCAGGTTGGCGTGTCATCAAACTTTCTGAATTAATAACTTTCTCTTCAATTCCGCAGATAATAAAACACTTCAAACCACAACTATTATAAACAATAGTGTCAACAGAAATTTTTAAATACTGATAAGCCGGGATAGGCGCTTTCACATATTCTTTGTTTATTAAGTTATAAAAAGTCGAATATGGTTCAAAATAGTTAGCACAATCAATAGGAATTGTGTCGTAGTCGTAAGGGTGCAGCCTATAGTATTCAATATTATTCAACACATAATTTTCAATTTGTTGTTTGTCTCTTATGTATTGTTCTTGAGATACTGGGAGTAATTGTGTTTTGCTTGCATTATGTTTACTGACTACATCATGTGAGCAACTCAATTGAAGCATCAAAGATGCGAACAAGAATATAACTGTTTTTTTCATTACCATATCTTTATTGTAAACCATTCTGTTCCCATATATTGTTATTCCCACCTTCACATGGAACTCCACTTGGAACATATTGTTCGATTTCACTCTTATTAAAACTATTAATTGAATGCTCGCTATCTATATTCCAAAATAATTTGTCACCTCTGGTGTCTGAAACGGTACAATTCAATCTCGAATTTGATGGCGAATAGCAGGGGTACGCCGAACAAATAAATCCAGGTGAAGGCCAAGAATTTGCTATCATATAAGAATAATGTGGCAATCAAGATCAGAACCAAGTTGACCTTGAGCGACCACACCAGTGACTTGGCGCGCAGATGCTCGACAAACTCATCCTCATCTTTCTCGCGCGAAAAGGCGATTAGACCCAGGGCAATGACCAGACCAATGATAATCACCTCTTCAATCATGTTGTCGGTGATGATCTGCGCCACAGGCGACGGACCGACTGCCTTTTCGGTTTCCCACACGGGGCCGTTGAATAGGGCAATGACCTTGCAAGGCAAAGCGGGTAACCAATCTTCGTAGCCGAAGATCAGAATCAGACCCATGATAGCAAACGGCACAAAGAGCACCCAGCCCACCCGTTTGCACACTGTCGGAAATAGATAATTGCTGTTCATAATTTAATGTTTTTAGATGCGATGTAAAGTTTAACGCAACAAAGGTAAAGCAAACTTTACATTCAGACAAGCAGACAAGACAGAAATGCTCGAAATTTAACAATAATTAGTATTTTAGTATGACAGACCTTTCATCCTGTCACTGCGGTAATAAAACATCAGGCGACCTTCATGGGCCGCCTGATGTGTAATGCGTTTGTCGATGGGACGGTTACTTCACAATCTTGCTAGTGCTAGTGGTTCCATCAGTGTAGGTCGTCACCACAATGGTGGCACCGCTGGGCTGGCGCATCTGCTGGCCTGCCATGTTGTAATAGCGCACGCCTGCCACGGTCTTGTCGGCGGTCATGCCCTGGATGGCGGTTGCATCCTTGGTGTATTCAATCTCGACCTTAGGCAAGAATGCCTGAGCGGTGGCATAGGGAGTGTCGCTCCAGCTATACTTGTACTGGTACAGCGAGTTGTTGGCCGTGGTGCTGGTGCCAAAGAAGTAGGCTGTCTTGAAGCTGGCAGTCTTAGTGACTTCGGTCTGAACCAGCAAGTTGCCGCTTTCGTAAGTAAAAGGCTGGTCGAGCGTGAAGACCAATTCGGTCTCGCCATCGACTGGAGCGCCTGTGGCCACAGGGCTAGCGCCATCAACAGCGACATTCGACTCGAATGCGTTCTGGTCGATAACGCCCATGCCCAATTGCAGAGTTCCCTCGCCGAAGGCAAAAGCATCGCGGGCAAAGAAGGTCAACTTGGTGATGGTTGCGCCTTGCAGTTCGGTGAGCATGTCCTCGGGATAAATCATCTGGCAAATGGTGCCCTGGGTGTCATAATACAAGCCATACATGGGGGCATAAGCGTTCTCGACAGTGCCATCGCACACGGTCAGTGTCTCGGCATTGGCTGCCATGGCGATGCCTGCAGCCAGCAGTAGCGTAAAGATTTTTTTCATAATGGAAATAGTTTGATAATGAAAGTGTTGTTTGTAAACTGTTTTCTTAACGTTGGTTTGAGCAAGGGGCGCGACGAGCGGCGGGGCAGCTCAATCGAAGTGCTTGCGGCGGAAGACGAAGTTTGAACCCAGATACTTCTCGCGCACAACAGGATTGACCGCAAGCTGCTCGCTGGTGCCTTCAAACAGGATTTTTCCCTCAAACAGCAGGTAGGCACGATCGGTGATGCTCAATGTCTCGGGCGCGTTGTGGTCGGTGATGAGGATGCCGATGTTCTTGCTCTTGAGCTTGTAGACGATGCTCTGGATGTCCTCGACAGCGATGGGGTCAACTCCGGCAAAGGGCTCATCGAGCATGATAAACCGCGGGTTGATGGCCAAGCAACGGGCAATCTCGCAGCGGCGCCGCTCGCCACCCGAGAGGCGATTGCCCAAGTTGTTGCGCACCTTCTGCAGGTGGAACTCGCTGATGAGCTCCTCGAGGCGGTCACGCTGCTGGCTGGGAGTGGTGTCGGTCATCTCAAGGATGGTGCGGATGTTGTCCTCGACACTGAGTGTGCGGAACACCGAAGCCTCCTGAGGCAAATAGCCGATGCCCAGCTGAGCACGCTTGTAGACGGGCAGGCTGGTGATGTCGACGTCGTTGAGAAAGACTCGCCCGGAGTTGGGAGTGACCAGACCGGTGGTCATGTAGAAGGTTGTGGTCTTGCCGGCACCATTAGGTCCCAGCAGGCCCACAATCTCGCCCTGATGAACCTCAATCGACACTTGATTGGCCACGGTGCGCTGGCGGTATTTCTTGACCAGGCTGTCGGTGGACAGCACCAGCGTGCCTTCCTCGCCCGACTGGTGAAGGCGCGCCGCCACTTCTTTGCTGCCTGGCTTGAGGGGGGCTTTACGACCCTGGGCAGCCTGCGGCGTCGCTTGGTCGGTGGTGGCTTTGTCCAACGGTTTGGGTTTGCTCCATGGTAGCTTCATGGCCATGCGTGTCGATTATTTTGAGAGTTTGCCTTTGATATAGTCGGTGATCATGTTGATGGCGACCTCGTTGTGCCCGCCCTCAGGAACGATGATGTTGGCATAGCGCTTGCACGGCTCGATGTGCAGCCGGTGCATGGGTTTGAGCACGCCCTGGTAGCGGTCAATGACTTCTTGAGCTGTGCGGCCGCGCTCGATGCAGTCGCGGGCGATGACGCGAATCAGGCGGTCGTCGGCATCGGCGTCGACAAACACCTTGATGTCCATCATGTCACGCAATCGCTCGTCGCTCAGCACCAAGATGCCCTCGATGACCACGACATCGTGGGGGCCCATCGGTATGGTCTCGGGCTGGCGGGTGCTGGTGATGTAGCTGTAGGTGGGCATCTCGATGCTTTTGCCCTGCTTGAGTTGCTGAAGGTGCTCAAGCAGCAGGTCCCAATCGAATGCGGCAGGCTCGTCAAAGTTGATTTTCTTCCTCTCTTCCAGGGGAATGTGGCTCGAGTCCTTGTAATAGTTGTCCTGCGAGATGATACCGACCTCGCCCTGTGGGAGACGGTCCATGATTTTGCGAACAACCGTGGTCTTGCCTGACCCGGTTCCGCCAGCGATACCGATGATTAGCATAGTGTTATGGTGTTAAGCGGGATGCCCCATTGCATTCCAACCGACAAAATTACAAAAAAACTCACAAAACTTGAGCCAGAATGGCAATTTATTTTCCAAAGTTCGCGTTTTTAGGCTTTTTCTTGGGCAGATTGGCCAAAAAACACTACCTTTGTCGTTTGATTTGAAACTCAAGTTTCTCAATCGCACAAGCGGCATTCGAAGCTTGAGGGCTAAGGAGGCTCCCCTGCGTCAATCAGGCAGCGGCTTCACGACCTTGCGTCGTCACTATTGTAGAACACTGCTATTTTTAGAAAGTTAAATGTTTGAATTTCTGAACGATAAGAACGTGAAGATGGGCGAACTCATCACGGCACATGCCGAGCTGGTAATGATTTTGCAACGCATGGGCATCACGCTGGGCTTCGGCGACAGGTCGGTGGCTGAGGTGTGCCAGCGGCATGGACTTGACCCGGATTTCTTCTTGCTCATCTGCAATGTCTATAGCTTTGCGCAATATGAGCCCAGCAGCGAGCTAATACTCAATACCGACATGAGCGCTCTGGTGCCCTATTTGCGTAATTCGCACCACTACTACGTCAACCGCCAGCTGCCGCACATCGAGCGGCACCTGCATCACATTGCTGAGCATCTGCCCGACAAGGTGGCCATGGTGCTCAGCCGATTCTTTGAGGTCTATCGCAACGAGGTGCTGGCACACTTCGGGCACGAAGACAACACGGTGTTCCGTCACATCGAGGCGCTGCAGAACGGACAACACGATGACACCTACTGCATGGCTGACTTTGTTGAGAACCATGGGAATCTGGAGGAAAAGTTGGGCGACCTGGTGCAAATCATCTTCAAATATCTGCCCGAGAGTGTCACGGGCGACGATACGGTCGATGTGGTCTATGACATCTTGCAGTTGTCGATGGACCTCAATCGCCATAGCCTGGTCGAGGAGAAGGTGATGGTGCCCTATGTCATGCATCTGGAAAGGAGTGTGCGATGAAGACCCGTGTACTGATCATTGAGCCGTCGGAGGTGATTGTCGAGGGGTTGGCCACCTTGCTGGCCGAGCAGACCCGGTTCAAGGTCCTGACACCACTCTCGGGCTTGGAAGGACTGGACGAGCGGCTGGTCACCAGCAAGCCCGATGTAATTGTACTCAATCCCACCCTGTCGCCCCATCCGCAACAACTGTTCAGTGGCGGGACTGTGCCGGTGCCGGTGGTGGCGCTCGTCTACCAGTATGTCGAGCCTACTGTGCTCAAGCGATATGATGGAATTGTTGACATTCGTGATAGTCGGGGGACCATCGGAGAAACATTGACAAGGATTACACAGACATTCCAGCCCCAAGACAATTCGACGGCGAGCTATGAGCTCTCGAAGCGAGAGACCGATGTGCTGGTGCAGGTAGCACGAGGAATGACCAACAAGGAGATTGCCGATGCGCTCAACGTGTCGGTGCACACGGTCATATCACATCGCAAGAACATCATGCACAAGACGGGCATCAAGAGTGTGGCTGGACTCACGGTTTATGCCATTCTCAACAACCTCATTGACGAGAGCGTGTTGATTTAATTTAAAGTTTAAAGTTTATAGTTAAAAGATGGTTCTGAATAAATCACTAGACTCATTCGGCAGATACTGTATGTTCATGTGGCGCAGCATCGGGGTGCCCGAGAAGTGGAAGGTGTTCTTCAAGCGATATATGGATGAGATGGCCAAGTTGGGCATCGATTCCATTCCACTCATCTTGATTGTGTCGTTGTTCATCGGGTCGTTGTGCACCATCCTCATCAAGCTTAATATCAACAATCCCTTGCTGCCACGTTACACCGTGGGACTGACCACGCGAGAGATTATCTTGCTCGAGTTCTCGTCATCGATCCTGTGCCTGATTCTGTCGGGAAAGATTGGGTCGAACATCGCCAGTGAGATTGGTACCATGCGGGTCACCGAGCAGATTGACGCACTCGACATCATGGGCATCAACTCGGCCAACTTCCTGGTCATGCCCAAGGTGCTGGGAATGATTACCATCATGCCGTTCTTGGTCACCATCTGCATGGCCACAAGCCTCTTCGGTGGCTACCTGATATGCGTCTTGACCAGTATTGTCGATCCGGCAACCTACATCTACGGCATTCAGACGATGTTCATCGAGTGGTATGTGTGGTTTGCCCTGATCAAGTCGCTGTTTTTCGCATTCATTATCTCCAGCATATCGTCCTACTATGGTTACACGGTGCAAGGAGGCTCTATCGAGGTGGGAAAGGCTAGCACCAATGCCGTGGTCATGAGCAACATCATGATTCTGGTGGTTGATGTGATACTCACCAAGCTCATGCTCCAGTAGCCATGTGGTGAAAACTCGTAACTCGCAACGCATAACTCGCAACCATTATGATAGAAGTCAAAGGAGTAGAAAAGTCGTTTGATGATGTGGGTGGGCGCCGGCAGGTGCTCTTTGGCATCAATGCCACATTCTATGATGGCAAGACCAACCTCATCATCGGCCAGAGCGGATCGGGCAAGACTGTGCTTGTCAAGAATATCGTGGGGCTGTTCCGGCCCGATGTGGGACAGATACTCTATGACGGACGCGACATCACCGTCATGGACCGCAAGCAGCTCAAGGAACTGCGCAAGGAGATTGGAATGCTCTTCCAGGGCTCGGCATTGTTTGACAGTGAGACCGTGATGGGAAATGTCATGTTCCCGCTGATGATGTTCTCGAGCATGAGCACCGATGAGCAACGCGAGCGCGCGCAGTTCTGCATTGACCGTGTCAACCTCACAGGCAGTGAGAATAAGTATCCCAGCGAACTCTCAGGCGGCATGCAGAAACGCGCAGCCATTGCACGTGCTATCGCACTGAATCCGAAGTATTTGTTCTGCGATGAGCCCAACTCGGGACTGGACCCCAAAACATCCATTGTCATCGACGAGCTGCTGAGCGACATCACCCACGAGTTTGGCATCACTACCATTATCAACACACACGACATGAACTCTGTCATGGGCATCGGCGAGAATATCCTTTTTGTCAACAAAGGCCATGTGGGGTGGATTGGCACCAAAGACGAGATTTACAACCAGGACAACGATGACCTGAACAACTTTGTCTATGCCACCGACCTCTTCCGCGATGTGCGTCGCTATCGTCTCAAACACGGCTATCAGAAGGGGCAGTGACAGATTAGAGCAATACCCCTTTGTGACTCACCTACTGAACTCATGAATCATAGCCAATCCCCCATCTAACGGCGGCAGAAGTCTGAGAAGCGACAATAGCTGCAGCACTTGCTGTCGGCATCGGCTTGCACAAAGGGGGTGTCTCGGTCAAGCAAGCTGGCGATGACTTCGCTCATACGCTTCTTGAACTCAAGGTTGAACTCGTCGTCAACATTGAATATCAATGGATGTTTTTTGCCCTTGCCCTCGCTGTGAAAGACTCCGGCCTCGTCCATGTTGCGCAACTTGTAGATAATCGGGTGGATGATGTGGTCGTCGGGATGCTCCAGTTGCCAGGCGTTGCAGTAGAGCATGAGTTGGGCAATGGCCTTGCGGCGCTTCTCTGACGTGTTGGGGGCAGCAAACAGGTCGTCCAGGCTCTTGAATTCGGTGAGGTCGCCACCTGTCTTGTAGTCAATCATGCGCAGCTGCCCTGCAAGACGGTCGACACGGTCGGGCTTGTAGGTGAAGTTGAACTTCACACCATCGAAGTCAAGTTGCACAGGATGGCTCTTCTCGCATTCAAGCACCTCGAGCCGGTCGACGCCGGCTTTGGACATCTGCTTGAGGTCATGGTTGAGCGCTCGCAGCACAAAGGTCTCGATGGTCTCTTGCATGATCAGTGCCTCGCCCTCGATGGGCGCTGTTGCCTCGTGGCGCAGGTATTGCTCGTTGATGTGTCGCACCACCTGGCGTTGCATCTCACCTTTCTTGAAGCGCTCGATGTCATCTGCTGTGACGATGTTGCACCCCTCGCGCTCACGGCCATCGGCCAGAGGAGGGTAGTAGAGTGCTTGCAGTGTGTCATGGATGATGTTGCCAAACGTGCCATAGTCCATAAAGTCACCAGTGTCGGTGTTGTCGCTCAAGTGCTGAACGTGGTGCAGATAGAACTTGAGCGGGCATTCCATGTATTCGGCAATCGAACTGTGCGATAAGCACTTGGCGTGCTGAGGGTCGATGAGTGCGCTGGGATTGACATAGTCATGCATCGGCGCTCGCGCTTTGCTGACCATGATGGGCGTCTCACCAGGCGTGGTGACATGGGTGTCGACACGATACTCGGTGAAGTGCAGTCTGTCGCCGTACAAGAGTTTCAGCTGGCTGATGAATCGTGACGGCTCACTGCCGCCCACACCCGATGTGGCGGTGCTGTAGACCAGAATCACACGCTGGGCACGGCTGATCAGGCGATAGAAGTCGTAGGCCGCTATGGCCTCCTGACGAGTGCTCGTGAGCATGTAGAATGCGGCACGCAGGTCGTCGGGGATGAGTGAGGCTATGCCATGTCGACGAGGAAACACACGCTCGTTCATCGACAGAATGATGAGGTTGTCAAAGTCAAGCGAGCGAGTCTCCTGGAGGCCCATAATCTGCAGGCCTTGCAGCGGCTCACCCTCAAAGGGCACAACAAACGACTGAGTCAACCGGTCGATCAAGAAGAACAGCGTGTCGTCGCTCACAGGCACACCATGCATCGTGAAGGCAAGTCGCAGCTGTTCAAGGGCCTCGACATAGAGTGCGATAAATGCGCTTTGCAACGGTAGCACTTTGCGCATGCTGGCGTCATCGTCATAGTCGTCATAGTCGACAGTGGTCTTGACCTCGTCCAATGTCTTGATGCAATCGGTAACCTGGTGGCAAAAGGCTGTCAAGCGGTCCAGGTAGGACAACACTTGCGACGAGTCAGATGTGTCGCGCAGCGGCTCGAACAGACTTTCAAATCCCATCTTGCACAGCCAGTTGGCAGGTATGCTCCACAGGTTCTCGTCGGCGATGCGGTTGCTCACCTGCATGGCTTGACGTGTGAACACTGCCTTGATGATGGGGTGTGACATGATGTCCTTGACGTCCTCGCGATAGTAGGTCCACTCGTTGTCGCGGCGGCTTGACTGCTTGTGCGCGCGGGCAACGAGATGCATCAGCGACACGATGTTGGAATGACGCAGACTGTAGCCCATGGTCACGTTCAGGTTGCCTATGCTGTCGCTTACCGAGTTCATCAATGGGATGAACAGACTCTCGTCGGGAAGCACAATGGCTGTGTCGATGGCATTCTCGGGGTGGGGGATATGTCCGTCTTTGACCAGTTGGTCTACGCGGTGAAAGGCCCATTTGGCCTGGCCCACTGACGATGGTACCGACACGGCCTCGACTTGTTTGCCTGACAGGCTCTCGGGCACCAGAGTTGAAGGCATCGCAAACATTTGAGCATACTCGTGCACCACCCGTCCTGACGGGTTGTCGCTGTCATGCGACAGTTCCTCCAGGGCATTGTCCCACCAGAAGTCGGCAACACCGCGCTGTTGAAGCGCCTTGAAGATTGACAACTCGCTGACCGACAACGACGAGAAGCCCACCATCACCACGCGCGCCGGCAACTGCACGTCGGGCACTTGCTTCACACGCTCGACAGCGTCGCGATAGATGCGGCCCACGGTGTGCAGACCCTCGTGTTCGAGCATCTCGTGGTAGACCTTGTAGATGTCATGCAACCGCTCCCACAGGCTGAAGAACGAACGTTTCACCTCGCTGTCGTCGGGACTCATGTGCCAGTCGCGCCAGAAGCGTTCATCATCGCTCGACATGGGCAAGCTGATGTTGAGCAGACGTTCGATGTCGCGTTTGAGGTCTGCACTCAGATAGTCGGTCGATATCTCGCGCAGGTCATGAAGGTTGGCATACAGACGCTCGACGTCCACCAGGTTCATGTCGGCATCGTTAAAGTCGTTGATGATCAGGTTGGCCCAGAAGACAAAGGTGTCCATCGGCGAGGCATTGTCACCCATCACTTGACGGTAAGACTTGTACAACACCAGCATGGCCTCAAGTTGGCCAACCTGGTTGTAGCCAGTGAGGTCGCTCAGAAAGTCGACCATCGGCATGATGCGTGGCATCATCGCAGGGCCGTTGACCGCATGGGACAACTGCTGTTCGAAGAACTTGCCGCTGCGGCGATTGGGAAACACAAAACACAAGTCTTCGAGATGGGTTGTGGCAGCATAGTGCTCAGCCACCTGTTGCAAAAAGGAACGCACTGTAGTAGGGTATTAAGAAACAAGAAATAAGGGTTTTGCAGCACTTTTCCGAGCTCGGGCACACTAGACCTTGATGAGAATCGTGATGCGCACAGCCATGTCAAACAGAATGATCTTGCTGTTGCCATTGCCGGCAATGTGCTGTGCAGCCAAACGGAACTGCTCACTCATCCGCTCCACGTTGGCCTCATTGATGTAAGGCGCAAATCGTGAGCTGAACTGTTGCTCTTCGCGGGTGAGATAGTTCAACTCGGGGTGATGCAGGTTGTAGATATAGTTCTCGCGCACCTGGCGTGAGCAGTAGCTCAGAAAGCGGCGAGACTTCTCGCGCTTCATGTCGGCAACACGCTCGGCCCAGTTGCGAAGCTTACCCAGGTTGCGCATATAGGCTAGACGCATCAGCTCGACAAAGGCCTGATGGAACTCGTGCAGCTCGCTGTCTTGTCGCATGCTGTGCAGGGCCATGTTGATGTTGCCATCGGCTGGAGCTGCAACTGCCAGCGCGTCTTGCGCCTCCATGCCATAGTGCTGAGCCAGATACTGCGCCACGATGGGGGTGCTCAGACGGCGAAGCTCAATGCGTTGCGTGCGTGAGTAGATTGTGCCCAGAATCCCCTGGGCGTTGTCGCTCACCAGGATGAACTTGCAGTCGTCGTAGGGCTCCTCGATGAGCTTGAGCAACTTGTTGGCAGCGTCGTCACGGAGTTTCTCGGGCAGCCAGATGATGCTCACCTTGTACTTGCTGGTGAATGACGACATGCTCATCTTGCGCAAGATGTTGGCACTCTCGCGAACCAAGATTTCGGGCTGAGAGTTCTCGTTCTTGAGCAGCTCCAGCCAGTGCTGATAGTCCTCGACGACTGGGCAGTCGGCCAAGAACTCGCGCCAGCGCTCAATGAAGTCGTCGCAGCAGGCCTCGGAGTTCTTGTCTTTGCGCCAGTAGGGAAATGAGTAGAAAGTGTCGGTGTGGTTCATTGTCTCGTGCTGTCGGCATGATGGGCACACACCACAGGGCTCGCCATCATGCCGATGGGGGCAGTGCAGATACTGGGCCATCACGCGAGCTAGAGCCAACTTGGGCACACCTGGCTCACCATATAACAGCAGTGCGTGGGGCAGGCGGTCGGCATCGATCAGGTGCCTCACTTGCTTCACTGCTTGTTCGTTGCCAAGGATATCGCTGAATCTCATGAATCGAAGAGTTAATAATTGTCTGTGCAAAGTTAGTGCTTTTGCAACAAATAGCCAAATTTTGTGCAAGCCGAACGCAAACCAAACTTGTTTGAGTT
>DEKO01000045.1:17803-18129 GCA_002353885.1 Porphyromonadaceae bacterium UBA2720 | reverse complement strand
CAGTTTGAGGGGCAGACCAAGACTAAGCTAGGCAACACCGAGGTCATCGGTGCTGTCGAGACCAGTCTGCGTGAAGCACTGAACATCTATCTGGAGGAGCATCCCAACCAGGCCAAAGCCATCGTCGAGAAGATTATCCTAGCGGCCACGGCACGTCATGCAGCCGAGACGGCACGCGCCCGTGTGCAGCGCAAGTCGCCACTGGCCGGCGGCGGCCTGCCTGGCAAGTTGGCCGATTGCTCGTCGAAAGACCCGGCGTTGAGCGAGCTGTTCCTGGTCGAGGGCGACTCGGCAGGCGGCACAGCCAAGCAGGGCCGCGACCGCAA
>DEKO01000045.1:6816-17770 GCA_002353885.1 Porphyromonadaceae bacterium UBA2720 | reverse complement strand
AGATTCTGAACGTTGAGAAAGTGATGGACCACAAGGTCTATGAGAGCGAGTCAGTTGTCACCATCTTCCGCGCCCTGGGGGTGACCATCGGAACAGACGAAGACCCCAAGGAGGCCAACCTGAGTCGCCTGCGCTATCACCGCATCATCATCATGACCGATGCCGATGTCGACGGCAAGCACATCGCGACACTGCTGATGACCTTCTTCTTCCGCCGCATGCGTCCCATCATTGAGAATGGCTATCTGTACATTGCCAGCCCGCCACTCTACAGCATGTCAATCATGCGTGGTGGCAAGGCGACCAATCAAGAATACTGCTGGAATGACATGCAGAAACAGCAATACATCGACAAATATGCCAGCGGCGACGAGAGCAAGGTGCACGTGCAGCGCTACAAAGGTCTGGGTGAAATGAACTCGACACAGTTGTGGGAGACAACCATGGATCCTGAGAACCGTATGCTCAAGCGCGTGAACATCAGCGATGCAGCCGAGGCCGACCGTGTGTTCTCGATGCTGATGGGCGAGGATGTGGAGCCGCGCCGCAAGTTCATCGAGGAGAACGCCGCAACCGCCAACATCGACACTTAATTTAATTAAGGAAACGATATATAACCTTTCTATAATTTTCCATTAACTAAGACCGTGAGACCTGCGCCCGGACAAAGCCGAGCGCAGGCCTTTTTTAGATTGAAAATATCACTCTGAGATAAGGTCTCGCATCCGATGATTGGTAAATTCGCTCATGATGCCCTTGCGATGGTCAAGATGTATCTTAGCCAACTCAGTAGCTGCAGCATTTTCACCTATCTGATGTAATGCCCATGCTTTGATATAGATTGCGTCATTGATCAATTCCCTGGCCCAACGCTTCCCCTCACCATAAGGCCCAAATGCCACTTCACGCAAGTCCATGCCCAACAACTGGTCAACAACACAGATTGCATCAGACCACTGCTCATTATTCATGTGGGCACGAGCCAAGACGTAGATGCACAATGGGTCGTGCTTATTTGCCTCATAGGCCGCCTGGGCATGCTGTATTTCACGCTGAGGTTTCCCTAGCAAAGAGTAGCAATTAGCTAAACAGCTGTTGATATAATACTCATCGGGAAATTCTTCTAGTTTTTTTAGCAGATATTTTTCTAGGTGACGATAGTCGCCCTCACGCTGCAATCGGTGCCTATGTGTGTCGAAGCAATGCCCTTGAAAAGGGTCCATAAGCCTGGCACCATCAACCGGACGAACATCACCATATTTCAGTTCTACTTCACGGATAAACAAGTCATCCTCTACCTCCCTCTTACTATACTCGCTTTGCAGCCCTCTCCGGCGTTTGGCAAGATGCGCCTTCATCAACGCAATACCGGCCGGATAATTGCCCAATTCAATCATACACCGAGCCTGCTGGTAAAGCGCATCCAAACAGACAGCATCATACCAAGACTTGCTACGCCCATAGCGACGTTGGACTTCTTCTAAACCTACCGATGTGATGTCTTGTAAGATTTCATAAGCTCTTGCAGGCTGATTCAGCCAGAAGTAGCAATCAGCTTGATAGTAGAGCGGAGCTATGTCAGCAGGCTCCAATGAATATGCCCTCTGATACTGCGCCAATGCATCAGCATACTTACGCCTGTTATAGAGCCGATGCCCACATCGAACATGGTCCCAATAGTTTTCTTCTTGTTCCATATCAACCACACGCAATATGACGCTCTATGATACGACAAAAAGCGTTAAGCGCATGTGTTGCTTAACGCTGTGGTGTGTAGCCCATAGCAGAATCGAACTGCTCTTTCAAGAATGAAAATCTTGCGTCCTAGCCGATAGACGAATGGGCCGCACTCGGAGTGTCCTAATCCATGCGGACTTTAGGCCTCCAGTTTATTGATGTGGTGAGCCAGCTTCGACTTGAGGTTAGCAGCTTTGTTCTTGCTGATGATGTTCTTTCCAGCCAGCTTGTCGAGCATAGCAGTCACGCGCTTGTAAGCCTCGGCAGCCTTAGCCTTGTCGGTCTCGTTACGCAGGTTGCGCACAGCGTTGCGCATGGTCTTTGCATAGTAACGATTGCGAAGGCGACGAGCCTCAGCCTGACGAATTCTCTTGATTGCTGATTTATGGTTTGCCATAATTCTGTTGTAATTTCCTTTGTTTGTTGTTATTATTGTTTTCTTATTTGTAGCCCATAGCAGAATCGAACTGCTCTTTCAAGAATGAAAATCTTGCGTCCTAGCCGATAGACGAATGGGCCTTGTGCGACATGCCGCCAAAAAAGCGGTGCAAAGTTACAACCGATTTTTCAATTGGCAAAATTTTTCTTGCCGAAAAGCCGAAAAATGGCATTTTTTAAGGCCGAGCCCAGTGTAATTGCCCAAAAATCACTACCTTTGTCTAGTTCTAGAGGTCCTAGATTGTCTAGATAGTCTAGATGACAACAAAGAGGAGTCATGTACGAGAAGATACAAGGCGTGGTGCTGAACACCATCAAATATAGCGACAAGCACAACATCGTGCACATCTACACTCGCCAGCGTGGGCTGATGGGCTTCGCTGTTGCGCAGGGCAAGACAGCGGCGGCCCGTCAGCGCAACGCGATGCTGATGCCGTTGTCGCTCATCGATGCCGAGGCGCGCATCATGCCGGGCCGAGAGTTGTGCACACTGCGCGACACACGTCGCAATGCCCCGCTCAGCGCCATCTATGCCGACCCCATCAAGAGCGCCATCGCCATGTATGTGAGCGAACTGCTGACCCATGCCATCCAGGAGCAGGAACAGAACCAGTTGCTCTATGACTACATCGAGCAATGCGTGATGATACTGGAGAGCGCCTCACAGGGTGTTGCCAACTTCCACATCTGCTTCACCTATCACTTGGGCATCTTGCTGGGCATCCAGCCCGACACCGGCACATGGAATGAGGGCTGGTGGTTCGACATGCAGGAGGGTGTCTTTCGTCCCACTCCATCGGGGGGGAGCCACTGGTTGCGTCCCGACGAGGCACGCGTGATCTGGTTGTTGTCGCGCATGACGTTTGCCAACATGCACCGCTTCCGCTTCGACCGCGATCAGCGCAACCAGGTGCTGGATGTGATGCTCACCTACTACCGCCTGCACCACTCCACGCTGGGCACCCTGCGGTCGCCCGAGGTGCTCAAGCAGTTGTTTGTCTAGCCCTATCCACACTGCGTCTTGCTGCCCATCGCCGCAATGGCGCGTCGACCCAACGTGTCCACCCTTCTGCCACTAGCAGCAACAAGACTACATTCAGCCACAAAGTCTTGCCGTAGATCATCACCCCAAAGTGGCCAAACACCGGAGCCACCAGATAGTTGGTGGACAATGACACCACAAACTGCAGCAAGTATACCGCCATGCACACACGCCCCAGCCACACTAGCGGCCGGCAACGCAACAGACGCCCCACATATCCCTCATGGCCATCCAAGACGATGCTCACCAGCACCAACAATGCTGCAGGCAGCCACCAAATCAGGTAGTTGTCCCATTCATTCAACAGCAGTGTGTATCGGTTCAGCCAGGTGACGACTGCGATGCACATCAGCACCGACACCTCAACAAGTGTGGCTTGCATTGCTCCCAACGGCTTGGCATCACGCTTGAGCCGCTGCGACAACAAACCCATGGTCATGCCCAGCATGAAGTCGTACAACCTGACCACAGGCAGCGTATAGGTGTATTCGCGCTGACCAGGCGAAAGCGTAGGCAACACGTAGTAAAAGCCCACACCAAGCGCCAGCAAGGTCAGCAATTGCCACCCCAAGTGCCAGCGACAGTAATATCGACGCAAGACGGGATAACAGGCATAGCAAAACAATATCGCACCCAAGAACCAGGCAGCGCCATTATATCCAAACTGCACATCGTGGCTCGGCACCCAGCCTTGCAGCAAGGCCGCATGCATCATGACACCCTGCACACTCACAGGCTTGCAATGAAAGCAGTAATAGATAGCCACGATCGGAATCAGCGCCAGCCAGTGCTGGGGATAGATGCGCAGTGCCCTGACCTTAACGAACTGCCACCAGCTGTGCCAATCCAACCGGTCAAACCGATGGCGCCCGACCAGCAACGCGCCACTGGCAACAAAAAAGAACGACACACCCAGCGACACCAGTTGGTCAAACCAATGCACCTGGTAGTGGAACAATACCACCACCAGTGCCATCAGGCCTCGCCAGGATGTGAGCGTTTTGACCAAAGTGTAACGTCAATGATAAGAGGTGTAGTTGCTGCGCTGGTTGCGGGCCTCACGCAGGCGATAATAGGCATTGACCAACGGTCGCCCCCATGCCAGCAGGGGTGCACTGAACCACAGGCGCGGAGCTTGCAGCACCGCACCGATGCGGCCCATGGCCCACGATACTCCGCACCACAGTAGCGCGACAATCATCACAGCGGCCAGCAACACGAGCGCATTGGGCCAAGCCAGAATGACGGCGGCAATCAGACAAAGCGGCACTAGCCACCACAGCCAGCTCATCAGCGCCTGCACAATGAAGCCTTTGCGCCGCACGCGCTGCGAGGTGAAGTCGCGCCGCATCTTGAGCAAATGATGTGCATGAGGCAGGTCGTCGTAGTGCACCTCCACCTGGCTCTCGTTACAGAGCTCGACACGCGTTCCAGCTCCTTGAGCAATTTCGCTGACGTAGACATCGTCCTCGCCCCAAATCAGTTCCATCGAGTGCGAAAACCCATTGTGGTCAAAGAACAAGTGCTTGCGATAGGCCAGGTTCTCGGTCACACCCCGATAGGGATGTCCGTGGATGGCAGCGAGCAGCCATTGAGCACCCGTCGACACGGTGTCGAACACCCGCAATCGTCGACCCATGCGACGGTCGCCCTGATAGTGATAATGCGCATAGCCCAGAACAATGTCGACATCTGGGGTGAAGTTGCGCATCATCATCCGCAGCCACTGGTCGCCAGGAACCAAGCAGTTGGCGCAGGTGGTGAGCACAATATCGTGACGGGCGGCCTTGATGCCAATCATCAGAGCCAGCTTTTTACGCGAAAGCGTGCGCGTGCCGCGCGGGGCAAAGGTGATGTGCAGGTGCGGATAGTCGACCTTGAGAGCGCTGAGCACATCGCCTGTGGCCTCGGCCTCGGTGTTGGCCACGACAATGACCTCAAACTCAGGATAGTCCTGTTGCAATATCAGCGGCAAGAACTCGGACAGACGGTTCGTTTCGGTGCAGGCATCAACGATGACCGACACTGGCGGCAACGCCTCGGCATAGTCGCGTTGCGTCTCGTCAACCTCGACAAAGCGCTTGAGGCGCGCAGCCCTAATGCACTGCCACAGCACATAGGCTGCACCAGCCACCAGCGCGACGCCAATTAACACGATGACATGTAGCGATATATCATTCAGCGAAAAAAACATCATTCGTTTCTCAAAAATTTGCGCAAAGTTAGTAAAAACTTTTCACTGCCAATTCAAAAATGTTGCTAAAAGGGTTGACAAAGGCTCTTTGAGATTGTATCTTTGCAGCGGAATTCACTACTACACAATATTTATATGGCAAAAGAAATCAAACAATCCGAGTCACAGAAGCAAGAGATGCCGCTGGGCAAAATCAACTACATCATGATGGCAGTGTGCCTGGTGCTTATCGTTATCGGTCTATGCCTGATGGCAGGCAGCGCAAACCAGGGCGAGACGTTCAACTACGACATCTTCAACTCAACCCGCACCACTGTAGGGCCGATGATTGCCCTGTTGGGCTTCGTGCTCATGGCCCCCGCCATCCTCTACCGCAAGAAATAACATATGGATATACTTCAAGCAATCATCATTGCCATTGTTGAAGGACTCACCGAGTTTCTTCCTGTTTCGTCAACAGGCCACATGATCATCGCCCAAAACCTGTTGGGCGTTGCTCAAGGCGATGCTTTTGTGCATGCATTCACGTTCATTATCCAGTTTGGAGCTATCCTTTCTGTAGTGGTTCTCTACTGGAAACGTTTTTTTCGCCTTGACCACACTCCTGCGCCTGATGGTGCATCGCCGTGGCAACAGTTCAAACACAAGTGGTACTTCTACTGGCTGCTGCTGTTGGGAGTGCTGCCCGCAGTTATCATCGGTTTGGCCGCCAAGAAGTCGGGGCTGCTCGACTGGCTGCTCGACAGTGTGCTGGTCGTTGCCATCATGCTTGTGGTGGGAGGTGTGTTTATGCTCTTCTGCGACCGCATTTTCAACAAGGGTAGCGAGGCTGTAGAACTGAACGAACGCAAGGCTTTCAAGATTGGCCTATTCCAGTGCATCTCGGTTATTCCTGGCGTGAGCCGCAGTATGGCTACCATCGTAGGCGGCATGTCACAGAACCTTACCCGCCGCAAGGCCGCCGAATTCTCATTCTTCCTGGCCGTGCCCACTATGGCTGGTGCCACCTTGCTGGATCTAGTGGACTTATTCAAAGACAATGCCGAGTGGGCGACCACCCACAATATACTGGTCTTGGTGATAGGCTGTGTGGTCGCCTTCATCGTGGCGCTACTGGCCATGAAGTGGTTTGTAAACTTCTTGACCAAGTATGGCTTTAAAGCCTTTGGCTGGTACAGGATTGTTGTAGGTGTTATCATTCTCGTCCTGCTATTGAGCGGCCATTCGCTGCAGATGGTAGACTAAATAAGGCTCGCTGAATACCCATCATATTCATTGTATGTTAAACCCAATCGTTGGCGAAATATTTTGCATCGACAAGCCGCTGGAGATGACCTCGTTCAGCGCCGTGAAGCAGATACGCGGCCGGTTCCGTCGGCACCTGAACCGCAAGAACATCCATGTGGGTCACGCCGGCACGCTCGACCCACTGGCCACGGGTGTGCTCATCGTGTGCACCGGTCGCCTGACCAAACGCATCGAGGAGCTTCAAGCCGGTGTCAAGGAGTACATCGCGTGGATACGCCTGGGCGAGACCACGCCGTCGTTCGACATGGAGACCGAGGTCGATGACACCTACCCCTGGCAGCACATCACCCGCGAGCAGGTGGAGCGTGTGCTACAGGAGCAATTTGTGGGCGCTATCGAGCAGGTGCCGCCAGCCTTCTCGGCCTGCAAAGTCGATGGCAAGCCGGCCTACAAACTGGCCCGCAAGGGCAAGGACGTGGAGATACGGGCCAAGACACTGGTCATCGACGAGATTGAGGTGCTGGAGTGCGGTCTGCCCGCCGAACCCACTCTGACGGTGCGGGTGGTGTGCAGCAAGGGCACCTATATCCGTGCTCTAGCTCGCGACATCGGACAGGCACTGGGCAGCGGAGCGCACCTCTATGGTCTGCGACGGACGCGCGTGGGTGACATCCGTGTCGAGAACTGCGAGGAATTGCATGCGTTGCTCGACCGCCTGGACAACGAACAGTATGTCAGCGCCGAAGAGGCCGAAGCGCAGTTGCTCGAAGCCGAACGCGAGGCCAACCGTGCCCGCGCTGCCGCCCAGAAGGCTGCCCGGCGACTGCAAAAAAAGACATAAGAACATAAGGACAAAAAAATTCGCGGTTTTCGCGGTTAAAAAAGACATAAGGACAAAAGAACAAAAATTTCGCGTAATTGCTCCCGTTCGGTCGCGAGCTAAAGGTTCGCGGTTAAGAAAGACATAAGAACAAAAGAACAAAAATTTCGCGAGACTTTCGCGGTAAAACTAGAAAATATGAAGCTATCAGAATTCAACAACCACATGCCCGAGGAACTCATTGCCGAGCATCCCGCCAAACATCGCGACGAGGCCCGCCTGATGGTGCTGCACCGCAAGACAGGTGAGATCGAACACCGCATCTTCAAGGACGTACTCGGTTACTTCAGCCCTCAAGACCTGATGGTGTTTAACGACACGCAGGTGTTCCCTGCCAAACTCATGGGCAACAAGGAGAAGACCGGCGCTCGCATCGAGGTGTTCCTGCTGCGCGAACTCAACGCCAGCAACAAGCTGTGGGACGTGCTGGTCGAGCCGGCCCGGAAAATCCGCATCGGCAACAAGCTGTACTTCGGTCTGGACGACTCGCTGGTGGCCGAGGTGATTGACAACACCACCTCGCGTGGGCGTACGCTGCGCTTCTTGCACGACGGCGAGCACGACTCGTTCAAGGCCAACTTGCTGTCGCTGGGTCACACCCCGCTGCCTTACTACATCAAGCGCGAAGTCGAACCCGAGGACGAGGAGAACTACCAGACACTGTTTGCCAGCAAGGAAGGTGCTGTGGTGGCTCCTGCAGCCGGCATGCACTTCAGCCGCGAGCTGTTGCGCCGCATGGAAATCTACGACATCGAGCGTGACTTCCTGACGCTGCACATCGGTCTGGGCGTGTTCCGTAAGATTGATGTCGAGGACCTGTCGAAGCACCGTCAGGACAGCGAGCCCATGGAAGTGAGCGAAGCACTGGCCGAACGAGTGAACACCAAGCGTGACGCCGGCCACAAGATTATCGCTGTGGGCACATCGGTGCTGCGTGCTATGGAGACAACCGTGGGCATGAATGGGCACATCAAGGCATTCAAGGGCTGGACCAACCGATTCATCTTCCCGCCCTACGAGTGCACGACGTGCGACGCACTGATCACCAACTTCCACCTGCCCTACTCCACCATGCTCATGGTGGCAGCATCGTTTGGCGGCTATGAGAAGGTGATGCATGCCTACGAGGTCGCAATCGAGGAGAAGTACCAGTTCGGCTGCTACGGCGACGCCATGCTCATCATCGACTGATTCAATCGCAGCCTGGGTGGTTCTTGACTCGCTGCTTGTGCAGAATTTTCAGACGACATGG
Source organism: Porphyromonadaceae bacterium UBA2720 (assembly GCA_002353885.1). Classification (GTDB taxonomy): domain Bacteria; phylum Bacteroidota; class Bacteroidia; order Bacteroidales; family Muribaculaceae; genus Sodaliphilus. Next base: position 8,979 of record DEKO01000045.1, on the reverse strand, counting down.
TTAAGGTAGGGACGACACCCCTGTGCCGTCCGCACATCGACTAGAAAAATCGCAATCGGTTGCGATTTTTCTTGCTTTATTGGGTTTCGTGACTTAATTTTGCGACAAAATCGCAAAACAATGAGATTGACAAGCAGACTGGTATTGGCCTTGATGGCTTGGGCAGCGGCAATGGGGATGGGGGCGCAGACCGTGCCTCCAGCGGCGGTTGTACCGGTGCCGAGCGCCCAGCAGGTGGCATGGCAACGGATGGAGACGTATGCATTCGTCCACTTCGGGCCCAACACGTTTCTGGACCAGGAGTGGGGCTATGGCGATGCCGACCCGCAGGCGTTCAACCCCACGCGGCTGGACTGCGAGCAATGGGCACGCACGGCCAAGGCCGCCGGCATGCAGGGCATCATTCTCACGGCCAAGCACCACGACGGCTTCTGCCTGTGGCCATCGCGCTACACCGACTACAGCATCCGCAACACGCCCTACAAGGACGGCCAGGGTGACATCGTGGCCGAACTGGCTGCGGCCTGTCGCAAATATGGTCTGAAGATGGGACTGTATCTGTCGCCATGGGACCGTCATCAGGCTAGCTATGGCACACCGCTCTATCTGGAGTACTACTACGCCCAACTCGAGGAACTGCTCACACAGTATGGACCGCTGTTTGAGGTGTGGCTAGACGGTGCCAATGGCGGCGACGGGTGGTATGGCGGCGCAAAAGAGAAACGCACCATCGACCGCCGCACCTACTACGACTGGCCGCGCGGTCGCGCGCTGATAGCGCGCTTGCAACCCAATGCCATCATCTTCTCGGATGGTGGGCCAGGGTGCCGCTGGGTGGGCAACGAGGATGGCCACGCCGGCGAGACCAACTGGTCGCTACTACGCATTGATGAGGTGTATCCGGGCTACGAGAAGTATCAGGAACTGACCGGTGGCCATGCCGACGGCGACGCGTGGGTTGCGGCCGAGTGCGATGTGTCGATGCGTCCAGGCTGGTTCTATCACCAGCGTGAGGACACGGCTGTCAAGACCGTCGACCAGTTGGTTGACCTATACTACCGCAGCGTGGGACACAACGCCACCTTGCTGCTCAACTTTCCCGTCGACCGCGAGGGTCTGATTCATCCCATCGACTCGGCTCGGGCTGTGGCCATGCGGCATCGCATCCAGGCCGAACTGGGACACAACCTGTTGGCGGGTGCAAACATCAAGGCCTCGAATGCGAGGGACAAGAAACAATTTGCGACACGTCAACTGACCGACGGCAATCCCGATACTTACTGGGCCACGGCCGATGGGGTGACGCGAGCCACACTGGAATTCCGACTCAACCGACCACAACGCATCAACCGCTTGATGCTGCAAGAATACATTCCGCTAGGCCAGCGTGTCAGAGCGTTCAGCGTCGAGTATTACAATCAGGGCCGATGGTTACCCATCGACCCAGGTGAGGAGACCACCACCATCGGACACAAGCGGTTATTGCGATTCGGCACTGTCACAACCAGCCGTTTGCGCATCAGCTTCACCGATTCGCGTGGCCCACTATGCATCAGCGAAATCGGAGCCTACTGCGCCCCATCATAGGGGCATCGTGACACGATGACAATATAAACCGCGAATTACGCGAACTAGATTTGATTATTCTGAGTTTCGCGTAATTCGCGGCTTTTTATATCCTGATTGTGCTGCGAAAGCCAATCAGAGCTGGGCATCGCTCATCTGGAATGTGTTGCCGTAGCGCACATCGCCAGTCTGCAAGCCGAGCTTGAGCCACTTCATGCGCTGGGCGCTGGTGCCATGGGTGAAGCTCTCGGGGATGTCATAGCCCTGTGCACGCTTCTGCAGATAGTCGTCGCCGATGACCTGTGCGCACTTGATGGCCTCCTCGAGGTCGCCCTGCTGCAACGAGCTGAACATCTTGTTGTCGTGGTGGGCCCACACACCGGCATAGAAGTCGGCTAACAACTCCAAACGCACACTGACGCGATTGGCATCGGCCTCGTTGAGACGCGACATCTGCTGGTGAGCCTTGTTGAGCGTGCCGGTGAGATACTCGACATGGTGTCCCACCTCGTGGGCAATGACGTAGGCGTAAGCAAAGTCACCATCTGCTCCAAGTTGCTGACGCATGCTGCTGAAGAACGACAGGTCGATGTAGAG
>DEKO01000045.1:0-6729 GCA_002353885.1 Porphyromonadaceae bacterium UBA2720 | reverse complement strand
GGTCGAGCCGGTATAGAGCACCATCGTTGGCGGTGTGTAGGTGCCCAGTCCTTGCTCCTGGAAGACCTTGGTCCACACGTCCTCAGTGCCGGCCAAAATCTTCTTACTGAACGATGCCAGTTTCTGCTCTTCGGCAGTGAACTGTGACGGATCAGTAGTGCCTTGCTGCTCGACGCCTCCCATGCCCATTGAGCCGGCATTCTGCAGCACATCGCCGATGTTGCCGCCCATGAGCAATGTGATGAGTCCTGCGATAATCAGTCCGCCGATGCCACCGATGCCGGCCTTGCGTCCGGCGCTCATGCCCCGGCGATCCTCAACGTTGCTACTTTCTCTTCTTCCTTCAAGATCCATAGTGTTGTATTTTTTAGTTTTTAGTTTCGAGTTGTGAGTAATCGAATCATCTGTCTTTAAGTTGCAAAATTAGCAAAAGTTTTTCAATAATCGCTCGAAATCGCTGAAAATCCACATTTTTTTGCTACTTTTGTACTCCAAACCATTCAGACAATGAGACGCAAGACACTAAAACTAATCAAGAACGACCCCTGGCTGGAACCTTTCACCCAAGCTATTGAGGGCCGGCATAACGACGCTCTGCAGAAGCTTGAACACCTCACCAATGGTTCGGGAAAGCTCAAGGACTTTGCTAAGGCACATCTCTACTATGGCCTGCACCGCACCACCGAAGGCGGCTGGGTGCTGCGAGAATGGGCTCCGAATGCTACTGACATCTATGTGGTGGGTGACTTCAACCATTGGCGCGAGTGCGCTCCTTATCGCATGCGTCAGGTGGGCAATGGCAATTGGGAGTTGCAATTACCCGACCATGGGATGCACCATGGCGAGCTATACAAGTTCATCGTGCACTGGCGCGGAGGCCAGGGCGAGCGCATCCCGGCCTACGCCACGCGCGTGGTGCAAGACCCCACGACCCATATCTTTGCCGCTCAAGTGTGGTCGCCCGAGCAAACCTATCAGTGGCGCACACGCCGTTTCAAGCCACGCCGCGACCCACTGCTCATCTATGAGTGCCACATCGGCATGGCGCAGGAGCAAGAGTCGGTTGGCACCTATGATGAATTCCGCACCCAAGTGCTGCCACGCATCATCGACTTGGGATATAACGCTATCCAGATCATGGCCATTCAGGAGCATCCCTACTATGGGTCATTCGGTTATCATGTGTCGAGTTTCTATGCTGCCAGCAGCCGCTTCGGCACGCCCGAGGAGCTCAAGCACCTGATTGATGATGCCCACCAAGCCGGCATCGCCGTCATCATGGACATCGTGCACTCACATGCTGTCAAAAATGAGATCGAGGGGCTGGGCCGCTTTGACGGGACAGGCAATCAGTACTTCTATGGTGACAATCGTCGCGAGCATCCGGCTTGGGACTCGTTGTGCTTTGACTACGGCAAGGACAACGTGCTCAACTTCTTGTTGAGTAACTGCCGCTACTGGCTCGAAGAGTACCACTTCGACGGTTTCCGCTTCGATGGCGTGACGTCAATGCTCTACTACAACCATGGGCTGGGCCAGGCCTTCGGCAGCTATGGCGACTACTACGACGGCGGTGAAGACACCAACGCCATCACCTACCTAACCCTGGCCAACCTGCTCATCCACGAGGTGAACCGCAACGCTATCACCATCGCCGAGGAAATGAGTGGCATGCCCGGACTAGCCCGACCATTCAAGGATGGCGGCATCGGCTTTGACTATCGCATGGCCATGGGCATACCCGACTATTGGATCAAGATGATCAAGGAGCGCAAAGACGAGGACTGGCGCCCGACAAGCATCTTCTGGGAACTGACCAATCGCCGCGCCGACGAGCGCACCATCAGCTACGCCGAGAGCCATGACCAGGCCCTGGTGGGCGACAAAACCATCATCTTCCGTCTGATAGACAAGGAGATGTACTGGCACATGATGGATGGCGACCACGACGGCACCGTCGAGCGTGGCATGGCCTTGCACAAGATGATCAGACTGGTCACGGCATCGACCATCAATGGTGGTTATCTCAACTTCATGGGCAACGAGTGGGGACATCCCGAGTGGATTGACTTCCCTCGCGAGGGCAATGGCTGGAGTCACAAGTATGCCCGCCGGCAATGGAGCCTGGCCGACCGCGACGACCTGAAATACAAGTATCTTAACAACTGGGACCACGACATGATACACCTGCTGGGCTCCACGCCTGGATTTGAGTCACGACCCATCGTCAAGCTATGGGACAAGGATGACGACCAAGTGTTAGCCTTCATGCGCGGAGACCTGGTGTTTGTGTTCAACTTCAACCCCACACAGTCATTCAGTGACTATGGTTTCTTGGCACCCGAGGGTGAATACGCCGGCGTGATGGACAGCGACAATGCCCGCTATGGAGGATATGACAATATCGATGAAGCCACCCATCATCTGACCCAGGCCGACCCACTCTATGCCGACAAACACCTGGGGTGGCTCAAGCTCTATATCCCCGCCCGCACAGCGCTAGTGCTGCGCAAGATCTGACAGCAGTTGCATTGACCTTGCGACCAAAACAATCAGGATTTGCAGTGCCAGACAATCTCTGGCTGACTGCAAATCCTGATTTCGCGATGGAACAATCCATCATACTGAGTGCGACCCGCTACTCAGAATGGTGGTTCTTCGGCAGTTTGTTGCTGTATGGGCTGCTGCACAGGTTGTTGAACAGTCTGTTGCATGGGTTGCTGCATGGGCTGCTGACCAGCATCGGTCTTGGGACGCCCCAGCAGTTCGAAGGTGTCAACATAGACCTCAGTGACATATCGCTTAATGGCATTGCGATCTTCCCACATGCGCGTGCGCAGGTGCCCCTCGATGTAGAGTTGTGTGCCCTTGCGGACATATTTCTCAGCCACCTCGGCATTGCGTCCCCACATGACAATGTTGTGCCACTCGGTGCGCTCGGGAACCTGCACCCCGTTGCTGTTGGTAAATCCGCGCTCAGTCGTAGCCAGCGAGAATGAGGCCACAGGCTGTCCTTGCGCCACATACCTCACTTCAGGGTCACGCCCCACATGTCCCAAGAGAATTACTTTATTAACTGACATGGTTTTTTGGAATTAAGAATTAAGAATTAAAATGGAGAACTATGTGCGCCTCACAGCATCAGACCGACCCGCTCGTGGAGCCCAAAGAGCAGGTTCATCGCATGAACGGCAGTGCCTACTGTGCCTTTGATTTGCTGGTCGATGACCGATGTGAGACGTAGGTACTGGTCCTCGCGTGCAATGTGGATCAAGCACTTGTTAGTCCCAGCCACATCGCCCAACCGCGGTGCCTCGTCCACAAGAAAGGTGAAATTGTGGTCATCATAGTACTGCTCAAACAGTTGCCTCACCATCTCGACATCTATCCCGCTCTTGAAATAGACAGTGGCGAGCATGCCTCGAGCGAAACATGCTGTCATGGCTGTCAAGTGGATTGGACTGCCGAAACTGGCCTGCAACGACGACAAGACCTTGTGTAACTCCTGCACTTGGTCGTCATAAGCTCCCTGCTCGGCCAGAGCCACACGACTGCCCGTGGTGGCCTGAGGATTGCCCACGACCACTGTGGCATGCAGCTCGCTGTTGAGCATGAGGTTCTTTGCCAGAGGAATCAATGCAAGCGATAATGCCATAGCGACATCGCCAGGGCAGCTAACACGCATGCAGTCATGCACCATGCGACGGCGGTTGATCTCGCTCATGCCATAGACAAAGCCTGAGTCCTGCTCATCTGAGAGCCTGTATCGTGGCGAGAGATCAATGATTTTCACCGTTGGTGGCACCTGCTCAAGCCATGAAGGCTCAGCAGCCTGCTGGTCACACAAAAAAACGACATCCATGCCTTGCCACAGCTCTTCGCTAGGCTCATCACAGAATGTCAAGTCAGTATCGCCGACCAACATAGGGTGCACATGGGCCACGCTTTGTCCTGCATAGCCGCATGCAACAACCCATCGCAAGTCAACATCAGGATGATGGAGCAGAAGCCGCATCAGGTAAGCCGCTGTGGCCTCTGTTCCACCAACTATCCCCGTTTTAATCATACTTCAGGAATTCGATATGTCTGCTGCCTGAACGATCAGGGTTGTGCAAAATGGTTGAGGAAGTCACGAACCTGGTCGTGCGAGACTCCTTCGCGCAAGATAGCAAATACCGTATCCGCTCCGGCAATAGTGCCTAAGATTTCAGGCGAATGAGCCATGTCTATGTCATAGGCCAAACCCGTAGCATAACCATTGCGGGTCTTGATGACAGCAAAATTGCCCGAGAATTCCACAGACTGGAATCCTACATTGCCATGCAATGGCATGTCCATGCCATGCTGACGCAGTTTGTTCTGCACTTCGCGGCCATCGGGGATGATGTACATATAACCACCATGGTCGGTAGCCACTTTCGAAATTTTAAGTGCTTTGAGGTCACGCGAAAGAGTGGCTTGTGTCACATGAAGGTCACGCTCGGCCAATTTCATGGCCAATTCGTTTTGGCTGCCAATACATTCATTTTGGATCAGCTCAACGATGATCTGCATTCGGTTTCTTTTATTCTTCACAATACCTAAATTTTAAGTAAAACTTTCGTTTTAGTCGTTAATGATGTAAAAACTCAAAAATCTATTTCCCCAATGATTTTATTTTTCACCACAAATATACGATTTTTTGGCGGGATATATTATATTAATTGCTTAGCAATGATTAATAATTCACATAGTTTTAGATTTAAGGGCAAATATTAAGTTTTTTTTACAGCTCTTCTGGTTAATATATTCAGCATCAGAGCACCATAATAACAAAATGCCACAAAAATTTGGTTTGGTTAATTATAATGTGTAACTTTGCCGCAAATATTAATCACTAATTCAACGATAACTATGAAGTATTATATTGCCGAGAACGGCCAACCGGCTGGCCCGTTCGAAATGAAAGACCTGATGAAGCATGGCCTGAACCCCGACTCGCAAGTATGGAACGAGAAGATGTCGGGATGGACACGTGCCCGCGAAGTGCCCGAGTTGATGAGCATGTTAGGCATCCAGCAGCCCATCGCCCCCCAGCCGGTCCAGCCAGTGCAGCCCGTGCAACCTCAGTCGCCCTATGCCCCGCAGCAGCAACAGCCAGAGCAGTCGCCCTATGCCCCGAAGCAACAACAGCCCGAGCAATCGCCCTATGCCCCGCAGCAGCAACAGCCCGAGCAGTCGCCTTATGCCCCACAGCAGCAACAGCCTGAGCAGTCGCCTTATGCCCCACAGCAGCAACAGCCTGAGCAGTCGCCTTCTAACAGACCAGAAGCCACTCAGCAGCAAGGCTATGGCCAGCAACCGTCACCTTACGCTCAGCCACAATACCAGCAGCCTCAACAGCCACAATATCAGCAACAGCAATATCAACAGATGCCCTATGGCGCACAACCTTATGCTCCGCAGGGTTTCCCACCCAAGAATTGGATGACCGAGTCAATCATCTTCACAGTACTGAGTGTGGTGTGCTGCTGCAATCCCATCGCACTCATCACGGGCATCATTGCCATTGTCAATGCAGGCAAGGTCAACGGCATGTTCCAGAGCGGCAACACACAAGGCGCCACCGAGAGTGCCAGCACCGCCAAGATGTGGGCACTCATCACCCTAGGCATCCTTGTCGCAGGTGCCATCATCTCAACGATATTTTTCGTTACCAACCCCGAAATACGACAAGCCTTCCAAGACGGATATGAGAATGGCTACACGGGTGTTTAGCCACTAGATATTATAGCATTGAGGCCCGGCTCACAAAGTGAGTCGGGCCTCTTGTTGCAGTCACAAGCTCAGACGCTTAGTCGGTGCACTTGGCACAGATGAACTCGCGATTGAGTCGTGCGATGTTGCTGAGTTTGATATTCTTGGGGCACTCGGCAGCGCAGGCACCGGTGTTGGTGCAGTTGCCAAATCCCAGTTCGTCCATCTTGGCCAGCATGGCCTTAACACGCTTCTTGGCCTCGGCGCGTCCCTGGGGCAGCAGCGCAAACTGGCTGACCTTGGCACTGACAAAGAGCATGGCCGAACCATTCTTACAAGCCGCTACACAGGCACCGCAGCCGATGCACGATGCGCTATCCATTGCCTCGTCAGCAGCAACCTTGCTGATGGGGATGGCGTTAGCATCTTGAGCACCACCCGTGTTGAAACTCACATAGCCACCAGCCTGTTGTATCTGGTCGAAGGCGTTGCGATTGACCATGAGGTCTTTGAGCACGGGGAATGCTGCACTGCGCCAAGGCTCGACGGTGATGGTCTCGCCGTCGTGGAAACGACGCATATACAACTGGCAGGTCGTTGCACCCGTAGCGGGTCCATGAGGATGTCCATTGATATAGAGTGAGCACATGCCGCAGATGCCCTCGCGGCAGTCGTGGTCGAAGTGGATGGGCTCTTCACCCTTCTCGACAAGCTGCTCATTGAGGATGTCGAGCATCTCGAGGAAAGATGTGTCGGTGGGGATGTCCTGCATCTCGTAGGTCTCGAAGTGTCCTTGCTCCTTCGGTCCAGCCTGACGCCACACTTTCAGTTTGAAACTTATGCTATTTTCCATTTTGCTTAGTTTTTATAGTTACGTGTCTGAACCTTGATTGCTTCGTAGTGGAGAGGCTCCTTGAGCAGCGAGGGCGCTGTCTCGTCATCTCCATTGTACTTCCAGCACTGGACATAGAAGTAGTTCTCGTCGTCGCGCTT
>DEKO01000210.1:506-21309 GCA_002353885.1 Porphyromonadaceae bacterium UBA2720 | reverse complement strand
GAAATCAGCTTGGCATAGTTCCAATATTCCGGATTGAATTTCTCACTCAGACCTTCCACCGTTGTCTTATAGCCACGCTTGTTTTCAAACTGGAAGTCATAACGGCTGCGACCTTCTTCGCTGGTGTTTTTAATAATCTTTCCCTCCACAACGGTCTTGGGGAGCACGATTCCTTCTTCATCATCCTGAAGACCGGTAAATATCTCATACGGGTAACCATTCAGAAGTCCCACGAATGCCACCCATTTCTCCTTGTTGTTCTGGAAACGGACAACGTCGGCCTCCAGTTCCTTGGGACGCTTGAGGATGTGCTCCTCCTCGGCCATGTAGTGTGCCTGCTTGGCTTTCTCCTTCTTTTTGTCACTGTCGCTGAGCGAGACGAGCACGCCTGTGCGCGAGCCGTCGCGATAGACGGTGCAGCCCTTGCAGCCGCTGCGCCATGCCTCGACATAGAGCTTGCCCACCATCTCCTCGCTGATGTCGTTGGGCAGGTTGATGGTGACACTGATTGAGTGGTCGACCCACTTCTGGACATCACCCTGCATCTTGACCTTGGCCACCCAGTCGACGTCGTTGCTCGTTGCTTTGTAATAAGGCGAGCGTGCCACGATGTCGTTGAGCTGCTCCTGGGTGTAGTCACGACGCACCTCAATGCCCTCGGTGTTCATCCAAGTGATGAACTTGGGGTGATAGACGATAAACTCCTCGAACGAGTCGCCGTTCTCGTCGATCAGGTCGACATGCACGTCCTTGTCGCTGGGGTTGACCTTGCGGCGGCGCTTATAGACGGGCAGGAACACGGGCTCGATGCCGCTGGTGGTCTGTGTGAGGATGCTGGTTGTGCCCGTGGGCGCAATCGTCAAGCAAGCGATGTTGCGACGGCCGTACTTGACCATGAGGTCATAAAGCTCAGGATCGGCCTCACGGATGCGAGCGATGTAGGGGTTGTTCTCCTCGCGCTTGGCATCGTAGATCTCAAATGCTCCGCGCTCCTTGGCCATGACCACCGACGAACGGTAGGCAGCCAGAGCCAGTGTCTTGTGGACATTGACAGAGAACTCAGTGGCCTCGGGTGTGCCATAGCGCAACCCCATGGCTGCAATCATGTCGCCCTCGGCTGTGGTTCCCACACCAGTGCGGCGTCCCTTGAGGGTCTTGCTGCGAATCTTCTTCCACAGGTTCAACTCAGTCTGCTTGACCTCGTCGGTCTCGGGGTCGGTTGCAATCTTGGCGATGATGGTCTCGATTTTCTCCATCTCCAGGTCGATGATGTCGTCCATCATGCGCTGTGCCACGGCGATGTGCTCGCGGAAGAGGTCATAGTCGAAACTGGCATCCTTGGTGAACGGATTGCGTACGTAGCTGTAGAGATTGACGGCGATGAGGCGGCAACTGTCGTAGGGGCAGAGTGGAATCTCGCCACAGGGGTTCGTCGAGATGGTGCGGAAGCCCAGGTCGGCATAGCAGTCGGGCACAGCCTCACGGGTGATGGTGTCCCAGAAGAGCACGCCAGGCTCGGCGCTCTTCCATGCATTGTGCACAATCTTGTTCCATAGCTTGCGGGCGTCAATCTTCTTCTCGTAGAGGGGTTCGTCGCTGTCGATGGGGTACTTCTGCGTATACTCGGTGCCATCAACTGCTGCCTGCATGAAGGCATCATCGATGCGAACACTGACGTTGGCGCCGGTCACCTTGCCCTCGGTGAGTTTGGCGTCGATGAACGACTCGCTGTCGGGATGCTTGATGCTGACGGTGAGCATCAGGGCACCGCGGCGACCATCCTGGGCCACTTCGCGGGTCGAGTTGCTGTAACGCTCCATGAAGGGCACCAGTCCGGTGGAGGTCAACGCCGAGTTCTTGACAGGCGAACCTTTGGGACGGATGTGCGACAGATCGTGCCCTACCCCACCACGACGCTTCATGAGCTGCACCTGCTCCTCGTCAATCTTGATGATGCCTCCGTAGGAATCAGGTTCACCATCAAGGCCGATGACAAAACAGTTGCTGAGCGAGCCCACCTGGAAGTTGTTGCCGATGCCGGCCATGGGGCTACCCTGCGGAACAATGTAGCGGAAGTGTCGCATGAGTTCAAAGATTTTGTCCTCGCTCATGGGGTTGGGATACTTCTTCTCGATGCGAGCAATCTCGCTCGCGATGCGGTGGTGCATGTCGTCGGGCGTGAGCTCGTAGATGTTTCCATACGAGTCTTTCAGCGCATACTTGCTGGCCCAGACGCGAGCTGCGAGCTCGTCTCCCTCAAAGTACTTGAGTGTAGCGTCATACACCTCTTGATAAGTGTAAGTAGTCTTGTTGTCCACTTTTCTGATTGATTGTATGTTATGGTTGTGTACTTGTTTAGCCAAATGGCGAAATCGCTTGCAAATTTAGATATAAAAGTTCAGACAACAAAACTTTTAGGTGAAAAATTAAAAGTTTTCCAAAATATTTTATAACACTCTAGCATTCAAAGTATTAAAGATTTATCAACTGCAAAAAGTTTTCCAAAACATCAAACCGACAATCCGTTAACGCTTGATAAACAAACATATTGCCCATCAGCCGCAGTTTATACTCATTCTAAACTTCGTTTGAGCCATCGTGTGCCGAATTTCAAGAGTTGCAGAGAGACAACGGCCTGACAACCATAAGCCTCCAATCGGCCCGGCAGCACACACAGCAAGCCTCATCACCCATTGGTGACGATAGCATCTGGATGAATAACAACTAAAGTCTAAAGGCTAAATACTGCTGGAGGCAGTGAGCGCATGTTATAGGCCGAGGCCATCGACTCGCCATAAGCACCAGCTGAACGGATGGCGATGAGGTCGCCACGCTGAGTGGTCGGCAACATGCAGTCGCTGGCAAAGGTGTCGCTGCTCTCGCAGACGGGACCGACCACATCGTACCGCTCCAATCGGTCGCTGGTCGAGGTGAGGTTTTGCACCTGGTGTGTAGCTTGATAAAGTGCCGGCCTGATGAGGTCGGACATACCGGCATCAAGGATGGCAAACTGTCGCCCTCGTCCCTGCTTGACATACAGCACACGACTGATGAGCGAGCCGCACTGAGCGACGATGCTACGACCGAGCTCGAAGTGGAGCACCTGCCCTTGCCGCAGCTGTAGATGCTGACTGAACGTGCCGAAATACCGGTCGAAGTCAGCCATATTGTGGTTATCGGGGTCATCATAGTCCACACCCAGTCCGCCTCCTACATTGATCATCTGGAATGTGACACCCCGCTGCTCGTAGTCTCGTAATAGACCGTTAATGGTATCACAGAGCATGACATAGGGTTGCATATCGGTGATTTGCGACCCGATGTGGAAGTGCAGTCCACGCAGGTGAATATGGGGCAAAGTTAGAGCCAAACTGATGACCTGATTAAGGTCCTCAATGCTGATGCCGAACTTGTTGTGGGCCGTACCAGTGGTGATGTAGCGATGGGTGTGCGCATCGATATCGGGGTTGACGCGGATGGCTATGTGCGCGGTCTTGTCCATCTCCATAGCCAGTTGGTTGATCACCATCATCTCAGGCACCGACTCGACATTGAAGCATCCAATTTCATTGTCCAGTCCAAGACGGATTTCCCAATCGGTCTTACCTACACCCGAGTAAGTCATCTGCTGTGGAGAGCAGCCTTCAGCCAGCGCGGCCTTGATTTCTCCCCCACTCACCAGGTCTGCACCCAAGCCGGCCTGGAAGATTTCATCCATGATGCGTGGATTGCCATTGGCCTTGACTGCATAGTGTATGGCGTAATGCTTGTCTTCGGCTAGCCTCTTGATGTGCTGGAGTGTGTCGCGCAGCAGCTGCATGTCATAATAATAAAAAGGTGTACGCTGCACCTGCAAGGCTTGAATCGGCAAACGATGATTTGGTCTATTTCCCATTTTTATAGATTGTGTTCATTAATTTGGCAAAATTAAGGAACAAATCTGGGAATAGACAAAATAATTTTGATTTATCAACAATAATTCAGAATTGTTTAGAATCAATTGGTGACGAATCCGTCACTTCTGGCACGATCGCGCATGTGCTGGATGCGACTGTCAAAGTCGGGATGTGATGAGAATGCTTCGAGCAATTTAGCTACCTTTTTGCTGCTCTTGTCCTCCGAAATTTTTTTGAGTTTCTTAAATGCCAGACCCATAGCCCATGGGTTCTTGCCCGACAGCTTGAGGAAGTCGTAGCCATAGTCGTCGGCTTGTGACTCATGAAATCGCGAATGCTTGGCCGAGAGTGCCACACTGCTGATATCGCCCAGAAAAGAATCGGATACCGCCGCCCAGGTGCTGCTGCGCGAACCGATGACATCGGACGCCGCACTGCGCAACAGTGCGCTTCGCCATGCCTTCTTGCTGTGCCGCAAAGCCACATGACCTATCTCATGACCGATGACACCCAATAATTCGTTGTCATCGAGCATGTCCATCAGTCCAGAAAACACACGCACACTGCCGTCGGGACAAGCGAAAGCATTAGCCTCGCTGGTGATGTAGACCTTGAAATTGAATTTGATGCCATCGGCACTGGTCATGCCACGGGTGAGTCGCTTGAGTCGCTTGGCATAGGTATTGCTGGCACTAGCCACCTTGTTCGTCTTGTCCATCTGGGCAACCGCCTCTCGCACCGTCTCGGCCAAGTCCTCGTCGATGATGGTAGCGGCCTGGCCTGCCTTCAACAGCCCTGAAGCCAGTCTGAGCCAGTCGGTCTGCGCCTGGACATTGACACAGGCCAGCAGCAGCGTGACATATAGAAAGAGATGCTTGATCATTTCTCTTCAGTGTTTTATACAAAGGTGTGTTAATGTCCAAAGAAATACGTAGCAATCGACTGCATGAATGGTGTGACGGTCTCGACATAGCTGACACAAAGTCGACGCTTGGCCCGCGATATGGCGACATAAAACTTGCGCGCATCCTCACGGCGCTCCTGTTCGGCCTGATGTACTTGCCGGGCAGAGTAACGTTGTGGATTGCGCAAAATCTTATTGACCATGAAGAAGGGATAGACATCATCGTTGGCATCGAGCACAACGACATTGTCAAACTCCAGTCCCTTGCCCTTGTGCACAGTCATGATGAAGACATGGTCGGTGATCAAACCCTCACTGTTGACCAGGTCTCCCTCGTTAATGGTTGCAGTCATGTCATTGACATGGAAACATATTTGATCGTAGAGTGTGTGGATTTGCTCGTTCTCACCCCACTCGGCATCAATATATTGCATGAAAATATCAAACTTGTCGCCTAAAGGTTTGATCAGTTTCTTGTCGACAAGTTGACAGTGAATGTCACGAAACTCATCAGAGATGTTACGGCCCATAACAGAGGTGGACAAAAACAGCCGCTGCTGCAAACGGTCAATCAACTCACCTAGCGGCCGCATACGCTCGATAACATCGGCATGTTCATCACAGAATTGCCGCTGCAAGGGCAACATGGCCTTTGAGCACTGATAGCAGTAGTCGACCAGCGCCTTGGTGGCCGCAATGTCCTCGTCGGCAAGATGTGAGTTCTTGCCTTCCAATCCCAGCGCCTTGATCAAGTAAGCCAACTTGTACATTCGCAGGTCGGGATTGACGCACTTGGCCAGATGGAGCGAGTCATAGCACTGGTAGGTCACATGCTTGTGCAGTGTACGTTCGACATTAGCTTGAAGGATGCGATAGTCATAGTTGACATTATGCCCCAGCAATGGGCAGTCGCCGATGTAGTCGAGGAAGTGTTGCAGTCCCTGAGCACGTTCATAGTGTGGATTGCTGGCATAAGCCTCGACGAGCGGGTTGACCAGCTCGCCCAGATGTGTAGGTATAGGCCTGTCGGTGTGCAAGAAGATGTTGAAGTCGCTGCCATCGACCCGCTGCCCATGACGCACCTTGAAGGCAGCAATCTGCACAATGTCATCATGCAAGATGTCAAGCCCTGTCGTCTCAGTGTCGAACATGACAATCTCCTGTGTGTCATAGGCTTCGACAAAACGCTGTAAGTAGGTCTGCGGTTTGAACAGATCAGTCGGCGTCATCATCAGTCGCTTGAGCCTTGTCACAAATTGCTGGGCCTCGATGGTTGTGGGCAGTGCCCCGATGCCATAGAGCAGTCGAGCCCATGCCATGCGGTTGAAGTCGTTGGTGCACACGCAGAAAAACGCAGCCAGTGCCCTGTAATCACGACTCTTGAACATGTCGGTGCCCGAAATCTTAAAGTGCTTGATGCCCAGATTGTCAAGTTTGTGGCTGACGCGGTCGGCCACGGCATTAGTGGGCACGAGCAAGGCCACACGCTCATTGTCACCCTTGCTGCGGTAGTAATCAATCATGCGGCTCACACGCTTGTCCTGGTCATCAATTGTGTCATTTCCCGTGAGAATGAGGTCAAACTTATCTTGTTCAACACCTCCGGACGAATGCGGCAAGATGGCTGGGTCGACATCTAGTTCGTGTTGAGCGTAGGTGTTGAACACGTCCAACAGATACTGCGGCGAGCGGTAGTTCGTGCCTAGCGTGAGAATGTGACCCGCACATCGTTGCTTGAGCAGGTCAAGCTGCTCAAGTTTGGCACCAAGAAACGAGAAGATGGCCTGCTGCTCGTCGCCCAGATACATGGCAGTATAGTCGCCACTGGTGTCAAGCAGGAGGTCGATAATGGCCATCTGCAGCGCATTGAGGTCCTGCACCTCATCGACTTGAATCCAGCTGTAACGCTTAAAGGCATGTGTTGTATCATGACGCAACGCCTCATAGGCCCTAATCAGGATATCGCTGAATGTGATGAAGTTGTTCTCCTGCTTGTAGTGCCTGAATCGCAGAGCATAATGCACAATGTTATCTTGCGACACACGATTGTAGTCAAAGTCGGCCGTCTGAGCAATGCGATAATGAGCCTCGAAGATGTTTGATGGCAAAAAGATCGCTCCTGCTGGATGCCCCAGCTCGCGTTGAGCAAAATATGCATCCATCTGCGATACGAGCGTGATGGCTCCACGGTTGACATTGCCCTTGTTGTTAAGGAAAAACGATGGCCCCCAAGCCAGCAGCAGGTCAGCAATCTCATCATCATCGATGATGGCAGTGCTCTCGCTGACGAGGTTGTTGTCCCACAACAGATGCGAACAGTAGCGGTGGACATTTCCCACAAAGATGTTGCAAGGTTCACCAGCCAGCTTCAGCCGAACCCTGTCGCGCATGCCTCGCGACGCTCGGTTGGTGAACGTCAGGCACAAGATTTGTTCATCGGGCACTCCACTGGCACGCGCACGGAGCACTCGCTCGGACAGAATGTCGGTCTTGCCACAGCCCGGAGGGGCCAGTACCAGGTAGCTTCCACCCTGTGCCTCGATGGCTTGCATCTGCTCGCTGTCATAAGTTTTAGTCGTGCTCATAATCGGAATCCGACCGAAATGTTGATATCTTGGCTGGAATTAAAGAAACTATTGCGGCTACTTCGATACCAATGTCCATCACTGATAAAATTTAGTCCATAGGACCATTTCTTGCGGTTGAGCACCAGGGCAATCTTGAACCGAATGTTGGTCGAGAGCATCCATTTGTCACCCTCCATGTTGGTGGGATGCGAGTGCCTCAGTCCCAGACAGGGTATGGCCGTGACATTGACCAACCATCGGCGATGCGGCACCCAGCTATATCCGTAACCGACAAGGACACTGTAGTCGCGATATGTAAAACGATAGTCGCGCAGCGAGTCGGGCAGATATTGTTTCATTTCCTCGCTGAGCCAATCAAAGTCCATCGAGATGTCCTGATGATTGGCATGCAAGCCCAGGATGAATGAGCCCGCACTGCGCCGCTGATGCCTCGAGATGCCATAGGCTGCCGACTGGCAGTAGTGGCTATGGTTAAAAAAGTAATAAATGTAAGCTCCATAGGCCTCGCGTGACAGCCCCTGAAACGTATAGGTGCGCCATCGGTTCTTGCCAAAGCTTCCCAAGCGGTGGATGTTGATATCGCTGCGGTCCTTGGTATAATACCACTCGACCGAGATGCGTGAGGTGTTGATTGATCCATCCCATCGCCGGTTGTCGAGTCGTCCACCAGTGAAAACATCTTTGAGATTGAGCATATAGCCGAGTCCAATGCCCTTGTAGGAGATGTGGGCACCAAACTTTGTGGTAATGTTAGATGACATGCCGATGGACATCTTCTTGTCACCCAGATGTCCTGTGTAGGTGTCAAACCAGTTGTTGGTCTTGAGTGTGAAGCGCCATTTGTTGTCAAATCCCTCAACATAAGCTGTGTCGTAGGTGTAAAGGGCTTTCTTAACCCATCGAGCAGTGCTGTAAACAGTCTTGATGAACTTGGGATATTGCGTGATGGTGTCGTTGATATCGATGTGGAGTCGCTTGATCTCGTCTTTCCAATTCTTGCTGGCAGCGATGGTGTCGCACTGCTCCTGTCCCCAGCACATGCCGACGACAACAAGTGTTAGCAGTATGAGCATCAATCTCTTCATGGTGTTGCAACTGTTTTAAGCTTGGTTGTGTCTTGGGGCAAAGAGTCGTTGTTTGCCTTGTTACGACGCAGGAAGTCGAATGGGTGGTTAAAGTCGTGCTTCCACACGATGCCCACACCCTGTGTGGTCAACGCGTTGCGCACATAGTAGTTCTGGTCGTTGAAGTGGTTGTAAGCCTTGAGCCGCAACGTGCCTTTGCTATTGAGCAGATACTCGATGTCAAAGTCACCGATAAAGTTGCTGTTGCGGGTATTGTAGGTGTTGTCGCGATATCCAAAGTTGCCATTGAACAGCAATCGGTTGTTGAGCAATTGGCTGGACAAGGCCAAATCGACCTCCATGTCGCTGAAGTCACCCTTGTTGCTTCGGAAGTTTGGCGAGATGCTCCACTTGTCGCTCATCTTACCCAGCAGGTTGGTCAGATGCGACGACAATGTGCTTGATGCCACCGAAGTCAGTTCGTTGTTGCTGCGAGTGGCATTGGTGTAATCGGGTGTATAGAAGCGATTGAGCGCCAAAAGATAGACAATCTGCTGGTTCATCATCTCGTCGGTGCTGATGATGCTGCGCACCTTGCGGTAAGCGTCGGTGGCGAGCGTTGGGAACTCAAGGTCAAACGAGATATCGGGCTGGCTCATGGGGCCCTTGGCTCGCAGCAAGGCATGCACTGGCACATTGGTGCGATTGATTTCCTTGTCGTTGGCAAACGACTCGTCCAGGTCACGAATATTGGCATTGAGCGAATAGACTGCCTCGATGTCAAGCACGGCCGCATAGGGATCGCCCTGGAAGCTGATTGACGATCCGTCCTTGATGGTGAAGTCCTTGATGATGATGTCCTGGAGTGTAAAGTTGTAATTGCCTTTATCAAGGACATACTTGCCAAACATCGTCATCTCGTCAGCGTCATTATAAGTCATGCGCAGGTTGCCACTACCAGTAGCTTTGATTTGGTCGCCCCCAACAGGATCCATGACAATAACCAGCTGCGCCTCGGGTGTGATGTCGCCCTGCAGGTCGATGTTGTAGTGGGTAGGCACACTTTCCTCACTCTTCTGCACCTGCTGGGTGAGCTGCCTCACTATCTCGGGCACAGTGTCTTGCACCGTCTCGACCACCGGCGGCAGGTTCTTCTGGTCTCGATCGTGGAAGGTGATGAAATTATACTCGCTGGCCTCCTCGGCATCGCTCAACACAAAAGTGAAGCGACTGCGCCGAGCCGTCTCCATATTCACCTTGATGTCAACCACTCCAGGCTCGCCCGTGACAAAAGCAGCCCCATTGCCATAAACTGTGC
Organism: Porphyromonadaceae bacterium UBA2720; assembly: GCA_002353885.1. Classification (GTDB taxonomy): domain Bacteria; phylum Bacteroidota; class Bacteroidia; order Bacteroidales; family Muribaculaceae; genus Sodaliphilus. The sequence continues at coordinate 11,539 of DEKO01000210.1, read as the reverse complement.
CATACCACACTGGGTTATCCTTGGCACTGGTGTCGTAGCATAACAGGTTGTCGGCGCCAGTAATAGCAAAATTGAACACAGGCTTGTGGAAGCAGTCGTGCTTGAGCCATCCGTCCATGCGTGCCTCATGCCCATCGCGATCGTGTATGCGCACATCGTTGAAAGTGATGAGATTGGGCACCATGTGCACCGAGTCGCCGGCACAGGTGTAGTAGACATTGGTGTAGTCAATCTTGAAGCGCAAGCTATCGGCAAGGATGTCACCATAGAGGTTGATGTCGTGGAAGTTGCCCAACAGCACTGCGTGCCCCGACACCTCTCCCTGGACATCGCTTGTGAAGGCTTGCATGAAGGGCTTCATGAAGGCAATGTTGGCCCGTTCGGCCTGGAAGTCAAGATAGAGCGAGTCGGCTGCGATGTAGATGCCACCATCAATGATGGAGTGGCATCCATTCTTCTGCTTGAGATCGGCTTTGAGCAATACTCCCTTCTCCTCGTTGAGCCATTTACTCTGAATGTCGGCATCGCCCATGACCGCGTGATTGTAGGCCAAGTTGTCGACATGCAGCCCTGTTGTCAGTAATCTTGGAGCCTTTGAGAACAAATCGCTGGCATAAAAGTCACCCGTTGCCCGACCGCCAAAGACCACATTGTCGATGTTTAATGTCTCAAAGATATAGTCGAGACTCACATCGTTGAGCTGCAGCTTTAGTTCATCGCTAGGATCATGCGATGCCCGCCCGTTGATGCGAATAAACTGTTTATCGCACTGTCCAGCCAAGTTCGATACTGTGATTACATCACCATCAATGTCCACTTTTCCCGGTTGCACCATCCATGCCGTGTCGTTAAACACCAGCTTCGAGGGATTGACATCAATATCAGCACATATCTTGCGATCGGCATTGCGCGACAATGCACCCGAAAGATTGAAATTGCCCGAGAAATCACGCTCACGGTCGACTTTCCATGCCAGATTAGTGGCCAGCGAATCATTACGCCCATGCGCATTGATGTCAATGTGGATTTTACCCTTCTTGGACGGCAAGGTAGTGTGCGCATCGACTATCATGCGATGAGTGACACTGTCGAGCACAGCCGTGAGTGTGGTTTGCTCGATGATATTCTTCTTGCCTTGCAGTAGGTAAGGTGCGTTGACGCGGACATCAAAGCTGTGGTCAGTCTCATTGAGATGACCGTCAAGTGTTGTCTTATAGAGCACTTTAACGGGCAAGTTGACAAATGCTTGCAACTCGTCACTGGGATTGACAACCACGTGAAAATCAACATCATTGGGGCGCTTGCCACGGTAGATGCGGTTGTATGCCCCGAAGAGTTGTGGGAAAGTCTCAGAGAGCATTGTCTTGACCGAAGGCACGAGCGTGGCAAAGTCATAAGACCCTTGAACATCGGCATCGATAAAGGGCGATCGCAAGGTAATGTTCTGTGGCGAATGGGCATTGTCAGCATCGATGGTTATGTGATCGATGGCGAGGGTCTCATTGCCTTTGGTCAGATTGATGTCGCTGATTTCGACCGAGCCAGTAGCACGGTCGAGGCGATTGCCCTGGAATGAACCACTGGCGCTGAGCGAAATCATGTCGATGGGTGACTTGCCCATCGATGGCAATCGTTTCAGCTGCAGTTGATTGGCTTCGGCCACAAAGTCAATCTGCGTCTGCTCGCCAGCCAGGGAAGCTTTGCCTTCAACTGACACTTTGCCTATCGGGTCATTGATCGCCAGAGTGCCCTCGTAGGTGTTGCCATCGGCTGTGACATTGGCAGTAATATCGTGATAACGCACCCCTTTGAGCTCAATGAAATCAAAATGACCATCGAGGTTGCCCGACACATCCTTACCACGCACTTTCACATCAACATCAGCATCCATGGCAAGGCTGCCGATGATATCTTGCTTGGCGATAAGATGTCCCAGATTGAACTGCGGCGATGCCACATGCCCCTGAACAGCCAAGGCCCCATCATGGCTTTTGATAGCGTCTGCACTAACAGCCAACTGCCCCACTCCTGTCGCAATGTCGCCATCAATGTTGATATGCCCTTTAGTGCCCGACACAGCCGCATCGACTTCAAGTGTCTCACACCGTGCAAGCAGGTCTCTCACCTGTGGCGATATAGACGGCAACGCATCGGTCAGCTGCCCCAGCGTTGCCTTATCGACTCTCAGGTCGAGTTGAGGCACATCAAATGACAGTGAATTCACATTTTTCAGACCTGAAGCAGAACCAGTGAGGTTGAGTCTGACCTGACTGTTCTGGTCATGAAGCTTGAGGAAAGCCACATCGACAAAATCGGCATTGCCACGAACAGAGGCGTTGAGTGTCAGCGGTTGGTCAAACTTTGCCAACATTGGAGCTAATGCCTTGAGGTCGCTCGGAGTGATGGTGCTTGTGTCGATGTTCAGTTGATGCGACATCTTGGGCAGTTCCTTGCCCAGTTGGTTGAGCGCTGAGTAATGGAGCTCGATGTCGCCCAAATTGATGCTCGAGTTGGGCAACTCAAGTTGTATGTTCTTGATATCAAGTTGCTGCTGCGTGATTGTTACATGCGAGGCAAAATGCTTGATTGAAAGCCCACTGCGCTCAGCCATTGACATACGCTTGATTTCGATGTCAAAGTCATCGTTCTTGAGCCGCGGCAATGACACATCGGCTCGAAGATTGGCTACATGTATGTGGTTGGGATCAAAACGGTCGGGCTTCTGTTGCTGATCCAGTACATCATAACTTAGGTCACACTTGCGGATGACCACATTGCGAATCTCTAAGTCGAAAGGCTTGGGAGGCTGGTCGCCTTTGGGTTTGAGCCGATCGATGATGAACTGCAGGTTGGTGTCGCTGCGCTTGTCGGGACGTGTGATGTGCGCATGCATCCCCACAAGCTCAGCATAGGTCAATACAATCTTCTGCCTCGAAATTAGGTCAAACAGACTAATGCCAGCACCCAACTTGTCGACAACAAGCATGGAGTCGCCATTCAGGTCAGGTACCAGCACATCATTGAGTGTGACCTGATCAAACGGTTCGATGCTCACCCGTCCGATGCTGACAGGCGTACCCAAATATTCGCTCAATGCCTTTTCGCCCTCAGCACGCACCTTGTTTTGCACGGCCGGCAACGACAGAGCAAGATACAGACCAGCAAACACCACGACCACAACAATCAGAGTCGTGACCAGGATGGTGCGGATGGGATTATAGACATATCGGGCGACCTTGTTCATCAGTCTTTGTTCGACTAATTAAAAATCTAGAATTTTGAAGTGTTGTGTTTCTGTATGACCACAAATCTTTGGACGATAAAACAGCCTATCTTGATTCTAAATTCTCAAGCCATAGAGCTGCAGTAGCATCGCTTGGCATACGCCAATCACCTCGAGGCGAGAGCGACACACTGCCCACCTTGGGCCCATCGGGCAGACAGGAGCGCTTGAACTGCTGGTTGAAGAAGCGACGACAGAAGGTGGTCAACCATTTCTTCACCACGTCCTCCGTATAGAGCACCTCCTTGCCATCGATCACGGAAGGCGTGCAGAAGGCGCGCTGGGCCAGCAGGAAAATCTTCTTCGGACTGAAGCCATAGCGCAGGAAGTAGTAGATGAANNGGCAGACATGAGCGTTTGAACTGCTGGCTGAAGAAACGTCGACAGAAGACTCGCAGCCACTTCAAGATGGTTTCATCGTCATAGGTGTCACTGAAAGTGCAACGTGCCAGAAAATAAATCTTGTCGGGCGAATAGCCGTGACGCAGCATGTTGTAGAGGAAGTAGTCATGCAACTCATAGGGGCCTATGATGTCTTCGGTCTTCTGCTTGATCTGTCCCTTGTCGTCAGCTGGTGTGAGCTCTGGGCTGATGGGTGTGTGCAACACATCGAGCAGAGTCTCGTGGATGGTGAGTGAATTGGGGTTGGTGGTCTCAATCTGGGACGCGAACCACATCACCAGGTGCTTAGCCAATGTTTTGGGTATGCTGCCATTGACATTATACATCGACATGTGGTCGCCGTTGTAAGTAGCCCAGCCCAATGCCAGCTCTGAGAGGTCGCCAGTGCCAAGCACCATGCCACCCATCTTGTTGGCAAAGTCCATGAGAATTTGTGTACGCTCGCGAGCCTGAGCGTTCTCGTAGGTGGTGTCATGCGTTGCCATGTCATGCTCGATGTCGGCCAAGTGCTTGGCCACAGCTTCGGCGATAGGTATCTCTTTGACTGTGATGTCGAGCGCCTTCATCAATTCCAGCGCATTGGTCAACGTGCGACCTGTTGTGCCAAATCCAGGCATGGTGATGCCATAGATGCCTTTACGGTCCATCCCCAATCGGTCAAATGCTTTGACAGCAATCATCAGTGCCAATGTGCTGTCTAAGCCTCCCGATATGCCTACGACCAGCGCTTTGCAACCCGTATGCCGCAGCCGCCGCATGAGCGCCTCGGTCTGAATGTTGACAATCTCCTCACAACGCGTATCGCGTCGTGAGACCTCATCGGGTACGAACGGAAGTCGCCGCATGTCGCGCTCGAGGGGCAACTGTTCATAGTCCAACCCCGTAAAGCATAGTTCAACGTGACGATATGGCCTGAGGTTGCGCTGACGGCAATCAGCAAAACTGCCGTTGATGCGACGCTCATTGTCAAGTGATTCGATGTCAATATCAGCAACTACCATCTGGGGTTCGGTCATGAATCGCTCACCTTGACGCATAATCGAGCCGTTTTCAGCAATCACGCAGTTGCCGGCAAAGACCAGGTCGGTTGTCGACTCGCCGAAACCTGCTGAAGCATAGACATAGGCAGCGATGCAATGGTTGCTCTGATGTCGGATGAGGTCGATAAGATAGTCGTGTTTGGTAACCAACTCATTGCTGGCCGAGAGGTTGACCAGGACATTAGCACCATTGACTGCGGCCAGTGATGATGGTGCGATGGGGACCCACAAGTCTTCGCAAATCTCGATGGCAATGCATGCCTTGCCCATATCGAAGAGCAGATCGGTGCCGAAGGGCACCGCCATCCCTGCAATGTGGATGGTAGCATCACGCAGATCAGCCGAAGCCGCTGTAAACCAACGTTTCTCATAAAACTCTTTGTAGTTGGGCAAATAGGTTTTGGGCACAGCCCACATCATGCCATGTTGCATCACCACAGCACAATTATAAAGTCTGCTCTGCTGGCGCAGTGGTGCCCCCAAGATAATGACGATATCATCGTCCTTGAATGTCTGAGCGATGGTCGCCACAGCTTCTTGAGCAGCATCAAGCAGCAATTCAGTACCCAGGAGGTCGGCACATGTGTATCCCGTAACGCACATTTCGGGCAACACCACGAGCTGAGCATGTGCCTCGATGGCGCGCCGCACCTGCTCGATAATTTGATCGGTATTGTACTGTACATCAGCCACATTAACACGGGGCACGGCGGCAGCAAATCGCATCATGCCGTAATCGGGAGTTTGTTTCAATTCAATCTTAGCCATTTCGGTTGCTGTTTTTAACCTACAAAATTACTTATTTTTGCCCGAACACGTACTAAATTTGTACAAAAAACATTGCAACAAATGCAAAAAGTGAGCCACTAGTGGCTCACTTTTAGTTAGAAATCGTTAAGAGGAAGCAATTTTGCTACTTGACGGGCTTGAACTGACTGTCGAATTGAAGCTCGGTGCCGTCCTCAAGACAGATCTCATAGTTTCCCTTTTTGTCCTTGGACATCTTCACCACTCGCGAGGTATGGCCAGTCTGAGACAAATTCATCTTGATGCGTCCGTCAATCATACGTTCGGGAATCTCACCGTCATTGGCAGCAATGCGGCTCCATTGTCCATGTTTGTCAAACACGACAACAACAGTGTTGGCTAGCACAACCGTATACTCGTCCTTCACTTTCTTGGAAGTTGTGTAGGCTTCGAGCACCTCCACATCTGGGAAATATGCTTTGAGATTACTATGTGCCAGATTAGGCAGTTTCTTGACTTCAACAGGATTCTTCTCGTCTTGCGCCCACATGACTGTGCCACACAGCATTAATGCCAGCAAGATGACAATCTTCTTCATCATACGGTCAGTTATTATTTGGATTACTTCGTTTTTTTAGACAGTTAGCACAATGTTGTGCTCGTCGGCGATGCGACGCATGTTGAGAATGGCATAGCGCATGCGTCCCAAAGCCGTATTGATACTGACTTGAGTCCGCTCAGCTATTTCCTTGAAACTCATGTTCTTGTAGTAGCGCATGAGCAGCACCTCACGTTGCGACTCGGGCAGAGCCTTGATGAGCCGACGAATGTCGCGATGTATCTGTTGCGTGACCATTGAGTCCTCGACTGTTTGGTCGCTTAGCTCCTTGCGATTGAGTACATTGTACTCCGTGTCGTCGGTCGACTGCAAGTTGATGGCTCTACTCTGACGGAAGTGGTCGATAATTAGGTTATGTGCAATGCGCGAAATCCATGCCGAGAAGTGTCCATTCTCGACATATCGTCCTTGCTTGAGCGTCACAATTGCTTTGACGAATGTTTCTTGGAAGATGTCATCCGCCAACTCATCGCTCTTAACCGAATGAAATATATAGGAATACAGTCTGTCTTTGTGTCGCTCAATGAGCGTATCAAAGGCTTCGTTTACTCCATCGACATATAAAGCGACTAACTGGTCGTCGCTCTTGTCTTGATACATTCTCATTACTATATTATTTTAGCGTTATTAATGAGTAATGTTTTGTCGATAGGCAGTCTGTTTAAATTAATAATTGTGTTAATTATCTTTGGAAAAGTTGTTGCAAATGTACTAATAGTTTTTGAAATCGCAATGATTATTTCAAAAAAAATTGAAAAAATCATTGATTTGTGCCACAAACACTACATTTTCCCGTTATTTTCGCCGGCGTGCTTTGATAAAAAATCGGGCAATCTTCCATCCCAGAAAGACGTAATCGGCCGCTTTCAGATTACTGATGGCCTTGTTGCTGAACATAAGTCCTCTTATGCCATTGTCATTGACTCGAGTGCGCACATTGCCTAGCGCAGCATTGATCTTAACCTTTCCCACCTCGCGGCGCAACAGAGCCTTGGCTCGGCGCTTGCGCAGCTCGTCCAGCGTCAGTCCTCGCCATTGCGTGTCGGGCACGGTCACAGTGACATTGTTGTTTGTCTCAGTCGTCATCTTCGTTGGCGTTTAAGAACAGTCGGGTTACAAAACGTGTGATGGGGTCAACGATGAGCTGACGCTTGAAGGCAACAATCACAACCATGAGCATCAAGAGTGCAAGCACGACAATCAGGTAGGCTCCCCATAAGCCCACCCAAAGCTCGAGCAAGTGAACAGCTGCCGAGATGAGATAGAAAAGCGCAAAACCTCCAATGATGACAATGACGGCCACAAATGCAATGGCCGACAGCAGAACTGACAATTTTTCGACTGCAGTGAGCTTGCCATATCGCATCTCAAGCGAGAGATATTGCCGTCCCTCATCGATGAGTTTCTTGTAATCCAGTTCCTCCATATTAGCAAATAAAGACACGTCCTTCCTCCTCCACTTGCGCAAGTGGAGGAGGACACAGGACGTGAGTTACTGATTATTCCTCAATCTGGGCGCTGATCTGCTTGACGAGTTGTTCAACCTCGTCGTCGCTGAAATCAATACCCTTCTTTTTGAGCAGTTCCTTGATGCGTGTGCGCAAGTCTTCTCCCTTCTCGGGAGCGAAGAGAAGTGCTGTGGCACAACCCACGACTGCACCACCCAAGAAAGCGTAGAGAATGCCTAGAGTCTTGTTCATAGTGGTGTGAGTTTAAATGTTAATCCTTGAGTTCGTCGGCGATTTCATCGGCGAGTTCTTCCATCTTGTCCTTTTTGAGGGTTATTCCCTTCTCGCGCAGGACATCAACGATTTTGTTACGTGTTGCTTCGCCTTTTTCAGGAGCAAACAACAAACCAACAGCAGCACCAGCAATGGCACCGCCCACAACGGCTAGAATGATGTTCAGTGGTTTCATAATTTAATATTGTTATGGTTATGAGTTACATGCTATATGCCTTCAGCGTATTGATTGGCAAAAATTGTGCCTCATCGACATGCCTCAGTGAAAAATCGTGTAAAGGTAGCAATTTTTTTTGTCACTGCCAAATGTTTTACCGAAAAAAAGTATTTCTCTGACATTTTGACTTGTTTGGCGGTGTGGCGAAAAAGTAGTAACTTTGCAGCCTCATTTTTCGAACAGTCTATGGCAAACAACGACATCATCATCAAGGGTGCCAGGGTCAACAACCTGAAGAACATCGATGTGAACATTCCGCGGGGCAGTCTGGTCGTCATCACCGGCCTGTCTGGATCTGGCAAATCGTCGCTGGCATTTGACACCCTCTATGCCGAGGGGCAGCGCCGCTATGTCGAGTCGCTATCATCCTACGCTCGCCAATTCTTGGGACGCATGTCCAAGCCCGAATGTGACTTTATCCGCGGTTTGCCACCAGCCATTGCCATTGAACAGAAGGTGAACACACGCAACTCACGCAGCACTGTGGGCACGTCGACAGAGATCTATGACTACTTGCGACTGCTCTATTCGCGCATTGGCCGTACCTACTCACCTGTGAGCGGTAAGCAAGTCAAAAAGCACACAGCCAACGATGTCATAGCCACTATCAACACCTATCCCGATGGCACCCGCTTTGCCTTGGTTGCTCCCATCATCATTCCCGATGACCGAGACCTCATGACCCAGCTTGGCATACTTGCCAAAGGTGGTTACTCGCGTCTGGAGCATCATGGCCAATTTGTCAGTATTGCCGATGCCGATCCTGAAGTGACTGACTATCGTTTGTTGGTCGACCGCATGAGTGTCACACACGACAAAACCGATGAGATGCGTCTGCTTGACTCGCTGCAAACAGCATTTTATGAGGGGCATGACCAATGCATCTTGCTGATATGGGACAGTGATGGCAAGATACATGAACACGCATTCAGCAAGCGATTTGAGGCTGATGGCATGACATTTGCCGAGCCCACCGACCTGATGTTCAACTTCAACAACCCCATCGGCGCATGCCCCATGTGTGAGGGCTTCGGGCGCGTTGTGGGCATCGACGAGAATTTAGTTATCCCCGACAAGTCGCTGTCGGTCTATGACGATGCGGTGGTTTGCTGGCGGGGCCAGTCGATGAGCGAGTGGAAGCGTGAGTTTATCCACATGGCATCTCGCCATGGTTTTCCCATTCACCGCCCCTACTTCGAACTTACACAAGAGCAGCGCGACTTGCTGTGGCACGGCAATACCGAGTTTCCGGGCATTGACGGATTCTTTGAGTTCGTCAAGAGCAATTCCTATAAGATACAATATCGTGTGATGCTGGCGCGATACCGCGGAAAGACCATCTGCCCCACCTGCAATGGTTCGCGTCTCAAGCCCGAAGCAAGCTACGTCCGTGTAGCCGACAAGACCATCAGCCAGTTGGTTGCCATGCCTGTGAGCGAGTTGGCACAGTGGTTTGCCGACTTGCAACTCGACGAGCATGACACGACTGTGGCTCGCCGTTTGCTCACCGAAGTTAACAACCGCCTGTCATTTTTACTCGACGTGGGTCTAGGTTACCTGACACTTGACCGCTTGTCATCATCACTGTCAGGAGGTGAGAGCCAACGCATTAACTTGGCCACATCGTTGGGCAGCTCCCTGGTAGGTTCAATCTACATCTTGGACGAGCCCAGCATCGGTCTGCATTCGCGCGATACCGACCGTTTGGTTTCGGTCTTGCTCAAGCTTAAGGCCCTGGGCAACACTGTTGTCGTTGTCGAGCACGACGAGGACATCATGCGTCATGCCGACTATTTGATTGACATTGGCCCTGAGGCCGGCCGCCTGGGGGGGCAGGTTGTGTTTCAAGGCCCCTACTCTCGCTTGGCCGATGCAAAGAACAGTTTTACAGCTCGCTATCTGACCGGCGAACTTACCATCCCTGTCCCCAAGCGACGCCGCAAGACAAATAATTACATCAAGGTGTGTGGAGCCGCCGCTAACAACCTCAAAGGCATCGATGTGGCTTTCCCGCTGGGTGTGATGACTGTGGTGACAGGAGTGAGCGGAAGCGGCAAGAGCACACTGGTGACTGACATCCTCTATCGCTCACTTGCCCGGCATCTCGACATCAGTGCCGAAGCCCCAGGATCACACTCCCGCCTCGAGGGCGAACTTGACCGCATCGGGCATGTCGAGTTGGTTGACCAGAACCCGATTGGCAAGTCGACACGCAGCAACCCCGCCACCTATCTGAAGGCTTTTGACGAGATACGTCACATCTTCAGCGAGCAACAACTGTCGCGACAGATGGGATATGGGCCTGGTTTCTTCTCATTCAATTCGCCCGGAGGCCGCTGCGAAGAGTGCAAGGGCGAGGGCACTATCACCATTGAGATGCAGTTTATGGCCGACATCACCCTACCCTGCGAGGCTTGCCATGGCAAGCGTTTCAGCCGCAATGCCCTGGATGTGGTCTATCATGACAAGACCATCAGCGATGTGCTCGACATGACCGTCAATCAAGCCGTAGAGTTCTTTACTGCCACCAATGACACCAAGGTTGTGCGCCGCCTCAAGCCATTGCAAGATGTGGGACTGGGCTACATCAAGTTGGGACAATCGTCAAGCACGCTGTCAGGTGGTGAGAACCAGCGCGTCAAATTGGCCTACTATTTGAGCATTGAAAAGCAGGTACCCACCTTATTCATTTTTGACGAACCCACAACTGGTCTTCATTTTCACGACATCAACACCTTGCTTAAGTCGTTTAACCAACTGATAGACCGTGGCCACACTGTAGTGATTATTGAGCACAACATGGAAGTCATCAAGTGTGCCGACCACATCATCGACTTGGGTCCCGAGGGTGGTGCAGCCGGTGGGCAAGTGGTTGTCACTGGCACACCTGAGCATGTGGCCGATTGCGCTAGTAGTTACACCGGACACTTTCTCAAGTCCAAGCTGTCCATCTAGCTAAAAAAGCGACCCGAGCAAAGTCGGG
>DEKO01000210.1:0-491 GCA_002353885.1 Porphyromonadaceae bacterium UBA2720 | reverse complement strand
TTTAGCCAAATTTGGAATCAGCGTATACGTTCACTGTCGCTGAGCAGCTTACGGTCAGCCTTGATGCGACCGCTAGCCCACATGGTGAAGAACAACGCCACAAAAGGCAGTACTATCCAAGGCTTAAGCACAGCAATCGCCTGCCCACGCTGCATCAGCCACATTACCACGATGAAGGCAATAATTGCAACAAGCAGCAAGATATTGACCTTGCACAGGCGCTGCTGAAGCTTGAGATCACGATACTTGAAGATTGTGACCAGCAACAGAATGACCGAGAGACAGTCCAAGACCAGCAGCACCATACTTGACACGCCCTCCTGGTCGCAGCCAAGTGCACTGAGGGTTACAACACCATTATCAGTGACCAGCCCCATGACAGGCATGAATGTAAAAACAGCCATTGCGATAGCTGCTAAGAGCAAAAAAACGCTTTGCCAACGTTGTAGAACCATAATTCTTTAAAACGAGTTAAGTAGTTAAAGGGAGTT
>DEKO01000036.1:11219-11370 GCA_002353885.1 Porphyromonadaceae bacterium UBA2720 | reverse complement strand
AGAATCTCCTGATAGGCCCCCACCAGAAATACGCCCAAGTAATAATGCTCGCCCTTTTTCAGCCGGTGCACCGGCAACGAGTGGGCCACACCTTGTTGCGAAATGAAATTGGCAATCTTGCCGTCGCTGTCGCACGTGATGTCCTGGATGG
>DEKO01000036.1:10349-11100 GCA_002353885.1 Porphyromonadaceae bacterium UBA2720 | reverse complement strand
TTCTCGGGCAGCATCTTGGTCACGCTGCGCAGCTCTTCGGGAGCGTGCTTCATGTTCGACACAATGTCGTTCACGTCGCGTGCCACGCTCCAGAACAGTTTCTCGACCAGTGCGCGTGTGCGCAGGTCAATCAGCCCAAGGCTGAAGCGGTCAAGTGCCTCTTCGCGTATTTGCAGCGCGTCGTGCCAGTACTCAAGCAGGCGAGTCTGGTTGATCTTGTCCCAAATCTCATACAGGTCGCGCACCAACTCGTCATCCTCGTCGGTCACTTGGTCAACGTCATCATCCCACTGCGGCAGACCGGCGGTCTCGAGCACGTCGAGCACGAGCACCGAGTGATGGGCAGTGAGCGAACGTCCACTCTCGTTGATGATGTTGGGATGCTTCAACTCATTCTTGTTGCTGGCGTCGACAAAGGTGTACACTGCATCGTTGACATATTCCTGGATGCTGTAGTTCATCGAGTGGCTGCTGGCACTGTTGCGCGTGCCGTCATAGTCAACGCCCAGTCCGCCGCCAATGTCCACCAGTTCGATGTCATAGCCCAGTTTGCAGAGTTGCACATAGAACTGTGCTGCTTCGCGCAAGGCATTCTTGATGCGGCGAATCATCGTCACCTGGCTGCCGATGTGGAAGTGGATGAGCTTCAGGCAGTCCATCATGTTGTGCTCTTTGAGGTAGTCCAGTGCAGTGAACAGCTCGCTCGTGTTCAGCCCGAACTTGCTGCGGTCGCCGCCGCTCTCTTCCCACT
>DEKO01000036.1:9239-10344 GCA_002353885.1 Porphyromonadaceae bacterium UBA2720 | reverse complement strand
CACTTGCCGCTGCCCGAACTGGCGAGCTTGATGCGGATGCCGATATTGGGACGGACACCCACGCGATGGGCTATCTCGTCGATCAAGACCAGCTCGTTGAGTTTCTCGACCACCAGAAAGATGCGTCGGCCCATCTTCTGTGCCAGCAAGGCCAGCTCGATGTAGCCACGGTCTTTGTAGCCGTTGCAGATGATGGGCGAGTTGGCCTTGATGTCGGCCATGTTGATGGCAAGCACGGCATGAAGTTCGGGCTTCGAGCCGGCTTCAAGACCGATGTTGAACCGGCGGCCATGCGTCACCAGTTCTTCCACGACAGGTTGCATCTGGTTCACCTTGATGGGATAGATGATGAAGTTCTCGCCCTGGTACTCATATTCTTTGGCTGCCTTCTTGAAGCAACCTGCCAATTGTTCAATTCGGTTGTCCAGGATGTCGGGAAAACGCAGCAGCGCGGGAGCTGAGATGTTGCGCGAGCGCAACTCGTTCATCACGTCCATCAGGTCTACGGGAACACAACTCTGCTTGGGAGTGACGGTGATGTGCCCTTGTTCGTTGATGCCGAAGTATTTCTGACCCCAGCCCTTGATGTTGTAGAGTTCGGCGCTGTCCTCGATGCGCCATTTGTTCATGCCTGTCAACTTATTCTATATTTATCGGGTTCAACAATTTCAATCGACAAAAATACACTTTTTTTCGCAATTCTCAGAATTTTTTGCCTAACAATCCTTTTTTTTCCCTATTTTTGCACCATTGTACGGCCACGCCGCATGAGATTGTGCTCACGCGGCGAATGAAATCGTACGGACGCGGCGTGCCGCGTGATTTGCCACATGGCCTCGCCGTGGGCTCCGCCACAATGTACGGACGCGGCGTGCCGCGTGATCAGCCACACGGCCTCGCCGTGGGCTCCGCCACAATGTACGGACGCGGCGTGCCGCGTGATTTGCCACATGGCCTCGCCGCGTGATCCGCCACACGGCTTCGCCGTGCCGCGTAATCACCCATTTGTCAAAATAATATCCAAATAGATGCCCGACCAAGATCAATATCGCAAAAGTCCAAGAGCCAACTGGATTTCTTATAACAGTGGCTCATTCTTTGTTAC
>DEKO01000036.1:0-9193 GCA_002353885.1 Porphyromonadaceae bacterium UBA2720 | reverse complement strand
GATGCATTTGTCTGTCATTGGCGAGTTTGTGCACAACGAGTTAGCCAATGTGCGACAGCACCACCCACACATACTTATACCCTTGTTTGTCGTTATGCCCAATCATTTTCATGCCATAATGGCCATTAATGAGCCGGGCAGTACTCATTTTACACCTCCGACGGCCGAACGGTATCTGCAATATTTGCCACATAAACAGAGGCCATTGCTATCATCGGCCGTGGGAAGCATCAAATCGGCTGTGACCAGATTTGCCAACCAAAATAGCTTAGAGTTCGGATGGCAAACGAGATTTCACGATCACATGATCAGAGACAGCAGAGATGGGAACAATATCGCCGATTACATTCGGCACAATGTGTCAAACTGGATGTATGACCGTTTTAATGGATGCGGTTCATCGGGTGGCTGATCACGCGGCACGCCGCGTCCCTACGACGTGTGATCCGCCAGGCAATGAAGGTCGCGTGATCAGCCATAATGTACGGACGCGGCGTGCCGCGTGATTTGCCACAATGCAACTATAAACTTTAAACTATAAACTAAAAAAAGCCGTGCGTTACTTCATGCGACTGAGTTACCGTGGAGCCGGGTTTCACGGATGGCAGATACAACCTAATGACAATAGTGTGCAAGAGACCATTGAGCAAGCCATGGCCACAGTACTGCGTCACCCTGTGTCCATCACCGGGGCCGGACGCACCGACACCGGTGTCAACGCTCGCATGATGGTGGCGCACTTCGATGTCGACACTCTCATCGCCGACACCGCCGTGCTGGTGCGCAGTCTCAACGGCATCGTGGGGCGCGACATAGCCATTCACACCATCTTCCCTGTCCATGACGATGCACACGCCCGCTTCGATGCCACCAGCCGCACCTATAAATACTTTGCGCACACCCTGAAGTCGCCCTTCCTCTACCCCCTGAGCTGGCAATGTCGCCCCGACATGGACTTCGACCTGATGAACCAGGCTGCCGCTCATCTGTTGGAATACCGCGACTTCACCTCGTTCAGCAAACTCCACACCGATGTCAAGACCAACAACTGCGTCGTCACCCGTGCCCAGTGGGACAGGGTGGGGGAGCAGTGGGTGTTCACCATCACAGCCGACCGCTTCCTGCGCAACATGGTGCGGGCCGTGGTGGGGACGCTTGTCGAGGTGGGCTTGCACCGCATCACCATCGACGACTTCTGCCGCATCATCGAGCAGCGCGATCGCTGCAAGGCTGGCACATCGATGCCGCCACACCCCCTCTTCCTCTGGGACATCACCTATCCCTACACCATATTATAATACGCAATGTTGTGCCACAGATCCACAATGTCCGCGGTAGGGACGGCACAGGGGTGTCCCGACAATGTCCGCCGCATGTAGGGACGGCACTCCCGTGCCGTCCGCCCCGACCTAGGGTAATATTGATGGCAACTCTGGCTGCGGACGGCACAGGGGTGCCGTCCCTACACCCGCCCGCCCCGACCAAGATAATTTATGCAATTCTTTACCAATTATTGGAAATTCTCTGCATCCATCTAACAAATTTCAACAAATTTTCAAATTATACCGTAATTTTTTTGAGATATCCTTGCACAGGTCAAAAAATCTGCTTACATTTGCACCCGAAATATAAACCTTTTTGTTTCACTTTTTAAAAATTTCAAGCTTATGAAGAAATTATTCTTACTTACGCTTCTGATGGGTGGCTTGTGTGCTAGTGCAGTCACACCAATCTCACCGATTGTGAAAAAGAATTTGCCCTTGAGCAAAGTTACAACCATTTCGCGTACCAATGGCCTTGTGCCTCAAGCTGTGGCAGTGCAGAACGATGGACGCGCCAAAGTGACCCCCAATGAGGACGGCGCCCTGGTGTGGGACTTTGAGGATGCAGCACAGTTTGCCGAGTTCACTCTCGTCGATAACGACGGCGACGGCTACAACTGGCAGTACTACAACAACACAGGTCTCGAGACCGGCCTCATGACTACTCATGAGGGTATGGGCGTGATCTCGTCGGCCAGCTACGTCAATGACGGCAACGGTGGCGGTGCGGCTGTCACACCCGACAACTGGCTGATTTCGCCCGTTGTAGACCTGGGCGGAAGCCTCTCCTTCTGGGCATTGGGACAGGATGCCGACTGGTGCGATGAGGTCTTCGGCGTGTATGTCTGCATTGGTGAGAGCACTAACCCTGCCGACTTTGTGCAGGTCGGTGCCGACAAAACTGCTACTGGCGAGTATGTGCTCTGTGAGTATGACCTCACCCCATACGCTGGCCAGACGGGTCGCTTCGCCATCGTGCATCACAATGTAACCGACATGTTCATGCTCAACATCGATGACATCACGCTGGATGTTAACCATGTGGTGCTTCCCGAGCCCACCCTGCCCACCGACCTGACCGTTGAGCCTGCCGCTACCTATGCCGATGTGGCTTGGGTGCCTGGCGAGAACAACGACACTTGGAACCTGCGCTATCGTCCCTATGTCGACCCGGCTTTGCTTAGCCGCTTGTGGGATCTGCCCAACCCGGGATATGAGGACCAGCTTGAGGGTATCATGATTTGGGATGCTGATGGCGATGGCAACAACTGGGGTCTGGCAGCTAACGATGATGCCCAGACTGACCTCTGCTTCGTGAGCTCAAGCTATGCCAATGGCACCGCCCTCTCGCCCGACAACTGGCTGATCTTCCCCGAGATGGCAGGCGGCGGCACATTCAAGTTCAAGACTTGGAACTACCTGTCTAACTGGCCCGATGTGATCGGTGTGTTCGTCACCACCAACCCCGACTTTGAGAGCGCCGATGAGTTCGTCCAGCTGGGCGAGGACATCACTCCGGGTTCCACACCCGAGGAGCATGAGTTTGACCTGAGCGAGTATGCTGGCCAAAACGTTGTGATTGCCATTCGTCACTACAACTGCACAGACCAGTTCCGCATCTATGTTGACGATGTTGAGTACGCTCTCCCCGATGCTCCCGAGGTTCAGGAGTGGATCGAGGTTGAGGATGTGGCTAGCCCCTTCACTATCGACGAGCTGACTCCCGAGACCACCTACGAGGTGCAGGTCAAGGCATTTGGTCCTGCCGATGTTGAAACATTCAACGCTGCTGGTGGCAAGGCTACCGAGTGGACCGAGTCGACCATCTTCACCACCCTGGCCGAGGATCCTCTGGTGGGTGTTGAGACTGTCAAGGTCGAGACCACCGGCGACAACAACTACTACAACCTGATGGGTCAGAAGGTCACTGGCAACCTGCCCGCTGGCATCTACATCCACAATGGCAAAAAGATTGTTGTTCGTTAATCATCACACACATTCCGACTAAAAAGATGCGCCCCAAACGGGCGCATCTTTTTTCTTCCGGCGCATCAAACGTAGGGTCTCGTCGCATGAGATTGTACGGACGCGGCGTGCCGCGTGATCATCCGGGCGGTTGTAGGGACGGCACTCCCGTGCCGTCCGCCTCGACCTTGGGTAATATTGATTGCAGCCCCGCTGGCGGACGGCACAGGGGTGCCGTCCCTACATCGCCCTGCCACCCGTTGAACTGAGAGCAACAGACTCACGGCCTTTGATGAATCGTTCGGTCAGTATGACGCAAAAAACTCTACTGAAATACACCTCAATCTGGACATAAACACCCTAAAAATGGCAAAAAACACCCCAAAACGCACTTTTTTTGAAAAAAATCCCCCAAAAATTTGCACAGTTCTAGAAATAGCAGTACCTTTGCATCGCTTTTCGGAAATCTTGTGTAAACCGAATGCAAACCAAGCTTGCTTGAGTTAGCTGAGGTGCCACCAAGATTATCAAAATCAATCCGATTGGCACAGTTCGGGATGTAGCTCAGTCCGGTTAGAGTACGCGTCTGGGGGGCGTGGGGTCGCTAGTTCGAATCTAGTCATCCCGACTGAACTAAAAAGCTGACAACCATTTGGTTGTCAGCTTTTTGATTTTTTTTGTGATGTGGTGGGGTGGGGACAGCGACTAATCGTCCGAGCCGGTGAAGATACGGTTCTCTGAAAATCGGTGCAAGGCGAGCGTAATGAGGCTTGCCTCGATTTCCGAGCCGCAGCCCGATTGATTTAAACGTATTCGATTGACGAGCCTTTCTTCAGTGCGACTTGCGCACCGTCTATTGTCAGTGATATAGCCGAAATCGAAAGGTTGAACAACCGTCTTCAATCTTTATTACCACAAAAGGCAGACCTCAAAAACACTGAAATTTACCATACTGAACAGAAGTAAAGCTATGTCAAAAACAGAAGTCAAGAAATACATCAAATCTCTGGAACGTGGCTCTCTGGAAGCGTTGGTGATGGACTTGTATTCGGCTCGAAAGGATGCCAAAGAGTATTTGGAGTATGTTGTAAAGCCCAACGACAAAGAAAAGTTGGAGCATTACAAGGCTATCATTATTAACGAGTTCTTCCCCAAGCGCGGTTAAGAGAAGATGCGTTTCTCGGTGTGCAGGAAGGCAGTGTCGGAGTTCAAGTCGCTTGACCCCTTGCCGGAATTCTTGGCCGACTTGATGCTGTGTATTCCTGAGTGCGCCAGTGAGATCGCCGACAATTATGGTGATCTGTGGGAACAGTTTTACGATGCTACTGAAAACAACTTCGAGGCCGCAATGACGTATATCAACAAGCACGGGCTTCAAAGTGTCTTTCAAAAAAGGATTGACCAGATTCTTCATAATTGCGAGTCCTCAGGTTGGGGCTTCCCCGATGCCATGTGGGACATCTACTATGACTATTCCGATAAAGATGACCAATAGGTAGTGCGTCAAAAGTGTGCATTTGCACAGAAATATCGTACGCGAACTATAAAGATACCTCAAGATGCCCCAAGTTGTTGCGCTGCAAAAAATTAGTTCAAAAAATTTGGCTATGTGAGAATCGTGTAGTATCTTTGCATTACGAAAAAATGTGGCAATCACATTTTCGGGTAATAATTAATTCTCAATTTATGGAATTTCAGCGAGATAAATATCTGCAGAAATTGATACATGGCAAAGAAAACAACTTGGTCAAGATAGTAACCGGGATTCGTCGTTGCGGTAAATCTTACCTGTTGTTTAACCTGTTTAAGCGACATCTGCTTGAATCGGGTGTTCCCGATACCAACATTGTCTCATTGACGCTCGATGACTGGGACAGTCAGGAATATCGTGACCCCAATCGCTTTATGCAACACGTCAGCAAAAGGCTTAAAGAAACCGAAGGGCGTTGTTTCATTCTAGTTGATGAGGTGCAATTGCTCGACCGCTTCGTTGAGGTGTTGCTTAGCCTGATGCACAACGACCGTTGTGACGTGTATGTGACCGGTTCCAATTCTCGTTTCCTTTCGAGCGATGTTGTAACCGAGTTTCGCGGTCGAGGCGATGAGATTAGATTGAGTCCACTATCGTTCTCGGAGTACTACGCTGCTTTTGGTGGCGACAAAGACACGAGTATGCGCCTTTACTCTATTTATGGCGGGCTACCGCAAGTTGCGCTCATCGATGATGTTTCGAAGAAAAAAACGTTTCTCAAGAACCTATTCCAATCCACCTATCTGCGCGATGTGATTGAGCGAAACAAAGTACACAATGATGAGGGTTTAGAGGAATTGGTGAAGATTCTCGCTTCCGCAATCGGGTCGCCTACCAATCCTAAGAAGATAGCTGATACTTTCAAGAGTGTGAGTCATCAGTCTATTACCGACAAGACCATATCGGTATATATCTCCCACTTGCTTGATGCTTACATCATTCAAGAGGCAATGCGCTACGACGTGAAAGGCCGCAAGTATATCGGTTCCAATTCGAAGTATTACTTCAGCGACATGGGCATACGCAATGCCATTATCAACTTCCGCCAGCAAGAGCCTACCCACATCATGGAGAATGTAATCTACAATGAGTTGGTGAGTCGTGGCTACTCGGTCGATGTGGGGAATGTTGAGACTTGGTACACCAATGCGCAGGGCAAGAGCGCCCGAGCCTATCTTGAGATTGATTTTGTGGTGAACAATGACGACGAACGTATCTACGTGCAGTCGGCCTACAGTATGCCCACCCGAGAGAAAGTCGCTCAAGAGCAAAAATCGCTGCTCAGCATCAGAGACGGTTTCCGCAAGGTTATCGTCACTGGCGACAACGTGGCACCGTGGACCACCGACGAAGGTATCAGGATTATTAATTACTACGATTTCCTGCTTGACGAAAAGCTATTGTTCAACTGAAAAAATAACGCAGTAAAAAGGTGACTTGCGCACCGACTTGCGCAGCCACGAGTGATAGATATAATTATTTAATAATCAAGCAACTATCGCGTTTTCTAAATAGTCTGGGGGGCGTGGGGTCGCTAGTACGAATCTAGTCATCCCGACTGAACTAAAAAGCTGACAACCATTTGGTTGTCAGCTTTTTGATTTTTTTGTGATGTGGTGGGGTGGGACAGCGACTAATCGTCCGAGCCGGTGAAGATACGGTTCTCTGAAAATCGGTGCAAGGCGAGCGTAATGAGGCTTGCCTCGATTTCCGAGCCGCAGCCCGATTGATTTAAACGTATTCTATTGACGAGCCTTTCTTCAGCGCGACCTGCGCACAGTGATATAGCCATAAGTTAAACTGTTGATTTACCGTAAAGGAATTCAGCCGCTTGATGCCTTAAAAGATGTTGTCGATAAATTGGAATTTACTAATTAGGAGTCGCTTCGCGAGAAATCTTACAAATCTATCCAAATCTCACAAAATCTCTCTTAAAGCAACTTCACTTTGTCAATGATGCCTGTCTTTGGGTCGCGGTGATACCATTCGGAATATAGACCATTGGGACTGAATTTGATAAGCATACCAAGTGGCAGGTACGTTAGGTTCAACTGATTTGCTAGATTTGTACAGATTTGGATAATCTTGGCTTCGCCTCAGCATAGCATGAGCAGGCTCCCGCTCTGCATTCGGCTTGCACAAGATTTGTAAGATTTCTGTCCGAAGGACACTCAATAGTTCAATAAAATTCCGATTTATCTTTTATTTGTGGTTCTCTATCATATGTTTTCCGGATTGTATTTGAGTACATCGGATGGCCAGCCTGTCACATTCCTACCTGTATCCAGACGGCGGATCTGCCTCAAGTCGCCATCAGAGAGGGTGAAGTCGAAGAGGTCGATATTCTCTTGCATACGTTCTTTGTGGGTGGTCTTGGGAATGATGATGATGCCATTCTGTATGAGGAATTTCAGAGCTATCTGAGCGGCAGTCTTGCCGTAATGCTCACCGATAGTCATGAGTGTGGCATTCTTGAAAATTCCATTTTTCCCCTCAGCCAACGGACTCCAAGCTTCCAGCGCCACGTCGTAGGGCTTCAGGTACTCCATCATCTTGCGTTGCTGGTAGAGCACATGTGCCTCACATTGATTCACTACGGGCATCACTTTGGCCTCGTTCACGATTTTTGGGAAGGTGTTGGGATAGAAGTTCGACACGCCGATGGCTTTGAATGCCCCTTGCGCGTAGAGTTCTTCGAGCGTTTGCCACATCACTTTCGGGTTGCCCACGGGCCAATGCAGGAGCATCAGGTCAACATAGTCGAGTTTGAGTTCTCGCATCGAGTGCTCCACCGTGCTGAGCGTCTGCTCACGGGTGTTGCAGGGCTCGCATATCTTTGTGGTGACGAATAGCTCCTCTCTGGCCAACCCACAAGTCCGCACGCCATCGCCCACGCCTCGCTCGTTATAGTACATGGCTGCCGTGTCGATGCTTCGGTAGCCCACGCTGATGGCATCCTCAACCACCCGTTGCGTTTCCCTCTGAGAGATGTTATACACGCCGAGGCCAATCATCGGCATCGCTACGCCGTTATTCAATATCTTATATTCCATTATCTTATGATTTTGTCTGGGGTGACCATACGAATAAGCCCTCGGATGAAGCTAACTGGCCATATAGTCGTAATAGCTCATCTGTTGGGTTGTAGAGCGTCATGTGGGTGGTGTCTCGTTGAAGCGTGAGCAACATCGATTCTTCTGCCAAAGTGATGTAGAGACATGCCTCCGAAGGCTCTTCCGATAGGCAAGCGTTTACCATCTGCACTATCTCCTCTGGTTCAGGGTTCGGCTGCCAATGCTCGGCATCGTGGCTGAAAGCCAGGTCGTAGTAGCAGTTCAGTTTCAACAACACATGAGCATATTGACGACTCAATCGTTCGATATCCTTCAGGTAGTACTGCTCCACCTTGAAATATTGTCCGCCACTGTCAGCAGACACCTGCATGGGCAGAATGTCCATGACGTAATAAGGTTGCTCAAGAAGTTCTTCGATGCTCATAAGGTCTTTGTTTTAAATGATGTTGTCTTCAAGCCAACGGCAGAGATAATCAACCTGTTCCTTGGTGTTACCCATAAAGACGGCACATTCCTTATGCCCCTCAAACTGCGGCGTCACGCCATCGATAGCGCTGAGTGCAGAAACGGTGATCAGTTCGCGTTCGGCCGGAGTGAATTGGTCACAGGCGAAGATATCACCAAATAGGTGTGACTTCATGTAGTAGTCGGCCTGTGGGCAGAAAGAATAGCTCCATGGCGTGCCCCCCTCGTCACGGGTCTGCATGTCTGTGCCGAGTTGCAATGCCAACTTGGCATCATCCCAGGCAGCAGGGCGATGGAACGGTTTTCCTTCATCGTCGGCTATCCCCTGTGACTCGCGCTCTGATAGCACATGTTCCAGCGTATTTAAGGCATTCAGTGAACGGGGAAAACCCGTATAGGCATAAAGTTGTGCAAAGGCGTCCTTTAGCTCATTCACGCTCACACCGCTGTCGAGCGCCTTGCGAATGGCCTTGTCGAGACGTTGCAAGTCACCTTTTGCCTCCCATGCAGCACAGCCACAAAGCAAGAGCATCCGCTGAGAAATTATTTCTTCTATCATATAAATACTGATTGATTGTCCTAATTATATCACAAAGGTAGGCATTTTTCAGCTATTTTCGCTTGTTTTTCGGAGATTTGTTATGGGAACTATATACCTGTTGTCCCCGATTACTGTAATATCGCTGAAAGCGATTGATTTGAATAACCGGGGGTGGAACGTAGTGATAGAATGCTGTCAATTATCCTCGCTGAAAGCGAGCATATGAATAATCTTGGCGGCGCCTCAGCATTGCTCGAGCAAGCTCGGCACTGCATTCGGCTTGCATAAGATTTGG
>DEKO01000193.1:2960-3264 GCA_002353885.1 Porphyromonadaceae bacterium UBA2720 | reverse complement strand
CACAGATGCCCAGCACGGTGGCACCGTGGCGGTGGGCGCGCACGATGGCCTGGGCGCAACCATTGCGGCGTAGCTCATACAGGTCGCTCAACGTCGACTTAGTGCCGGGCAAGATGATGATGTCGGCCTTTGACAGGTCATTGGTGTTGTCGGTGTAGAACAGGTGGACCCGTGGGTCGCGTTCCAAGGCATCAAAGTCAGTATAATTGGACAGGTGGCGCAGCATCACCACTGCAATGTTGACCTTGCCGCGCTCGGCCTGCATCGACTTCTGAGCCAGTGCCACGCTATCTTCTTCCTCGAT
>DEKO01000193.1:300-2798 GCA_002353885.1 Porphyromonadaceae bacterium UBA2720 | reverse complement strand
TCGATGTCGCCCACCAGGATGACGCGTGCACCGGCATAACGAGCCATGGGCAGATTCACTAGATCGGTGCGTCGCAAGTTTATCTCAGATATGCTGCCAGCACCCTCCATCACGATGGGGTTGTAGCGCGCCGACAGGCGGTCGAAGGCTGCGCACACCTCAGCGCGATAGTCGATGTCGCCAGTGCCCCGACGCCAGTAGTCGTAGGCATCCTTGTTGCCGATGGGACGACCGTGCAGCACCACCTGCGAGGTGTGGTCGCTCTGCGGCTTGAGCAGCAGCGGGTTCATGTCGGTGTGGCAAGGAATGCCGGCGGCCTCGGCCTGAACGGCCTGGGCACGGCCTATCTCCAAGCCATCGGGCGTGGCATAGGAGTTGAGTGCCATGTTCTGTGCCTTGAATGGGGCGGGTAAATAACCGTCTTGCTTGAAGATGCGGCACAGCGCTGCAGCAAGCACGCTCTTGCCCACATCGCTGCCTGTGCCGGCTAGCATGACGGGATGCAATCGAGGTTTCATTCTTTAGTGTTGGCTAGGGTGAACAGATAGTCGGACAGGCGATTGGTCATGATTAGAATGTCGCCGTCCACAGGATGAGTCTTTTTGAGCGACCACAGGCGGCGTTCAACAGTGCGGGCTTGTGTGCGGGCTAAGTGGATGAAGGCTGCCAGCGACGAGCCGCCGCCAGGAACCACAAAGCCACCATCGTGGGGCATTGTGTCGATAGCATGCTCAAGTTGTGTGGTGAGTGAGGCCAGATGCAAAGGACGTGGGTTGATGTCACTTTCGGGGGTGGCGATGTGACTCATGACCACCATCAGCGCTTGCTGCACCTGGTGGATGAGCTTGCGGTTTACCTCATCATCACCGAGCAGAGAGCGCACCACACCCAGGCATGCGTTCAACTGATCAATCTGGCCGTTAACTTCGATGCGAGGGTCGGTCTTGGCGACGCGTAGGCCTCCACGCAGTGAGGTCTGTCCTTGGTCGCCAGTTTTGGTATATATCTGTTTCATAATTAAGAATTAAAAAATAAGAATTAACCCGTTGGCGGAACCGCGAATGAATTGTGCATTGTGCATTATGCATTGTGCATTGAATAAAGGTGTGTATAGCTGGCCAGGACGTTTTTGTATCGAAGAATGGGGGTCGGCACGGGCTCACCCTTGGCATTGTAGACCTGCACCATCGACTCGGGGACGGGTGGCACAAACTGGGTGTAGTGGAATTCATGCCCGCGACATTCCTTGCCGTCGAGCATAAAGCGGCGATAGCCCAGCGATAGCTTGCGGTCGGCACGGCGAGCAGTGATGGAGTGGGGCAGTACGCCGCACAGGGGATACTCGCCATCGTCGGTGACAATGTTCTGACACAGATACATCATGCCTCCACACTCGGCGATGATGCGTCCGCCGCGCTCGGCATGCGCTTTGATAGCCTGCCGGCAAGCTTCGTTGGCCACCAGTGCATCCAAGTGCTTCTCGGGATAGCCTCCAGGCAGGTATAGCAAGTCTGCGCCGTCCAGATTGGGCACATCGGTCTCAGGGTCGAAGAATTCTACTCCACGCAACGAGTCGATGACTTCTTGATAGATGAAGGAGAATGACTCGTCGTTGCGTGCGATTAGGGTTCGTCCTGAGCGCTCTTCATGAGTGCAAGCACGCTTGCCTTCGGCTCTGGCTCTGTCTGTCAGTTCCAACAGTCGCCGCCATTGCACATGTTGTTCCAGAAGTTCGACAAGCAATTGACTCTCGGGATGCTGCGAGAAGTCCAGCCCCAGATAACGTGAGCCTTGCTCAAGCTCGGCACGTTTAGGCAGATAACCTAAGCACTCAACCTGCAGGTCGCTGCACACTTGCTGCAGCATAGCCTGATGTCGGGGAGATCCCACACGGTTGAAGATAACACCGATGACGCGCACATCGGGGCAGAAATGGACAAACCCCGCTATCAAGGGTGCCATTGAGTAGGCGGCACTGCGCGCATCCACCACCAGCACGACAGGAATGCCGAGCACACGGGCTATCTCAGCCGACGAGCCATGGTCGCGGTCGTAACCATCATATAGGCCCATCATGCCCTCGACAATGCGCACATGGGCATCGCTGCCATAGTGGTCGAAGAGTTCTCGCACATGCGCGGCAGTGGCCATGAAGGTGTCGAGGTTGATGCTCGGACGGCCGCACACCGCTGCATGAAACTTAGTGTCGATATAGTCGGGGCCACACTTAAAGGGCTGCACCCGGTAGCCCTTGCGGCGATACAATGCCATCAGCCCTCGGGCTATTGTTGTCTTGCCCGAGCCACTGGTGGGAGCTGCTATCAGAAAACTATGTGACATGTGTCAATCTTTAAACTGTCCTAGCATGTAAGGGAGGAACATGATTCTCGAAATATTTCCTGCCACTTCTTGTGGCTGGACTCGAGTCTGCAAAATTACAAAAAAATGCCCAAAAAGTAGGAACTTCCTTGACTTTTTGGATAATCTCGGCTGCCCTC
>DEKO01000193.1:0-239 GCA_002353885.1 Porphyromonadaceae bacterium UBA2720 | reverse complement strand
GTTCATGCAAGCATGACTGCGCTTTCAGCTATTTGCCCTTAGCCTTTAGCTATAAGCAGTAAGCTATAAGCCAATAGCGACCGAAGGCCAAAAGGCCAGTTCCCCCTTTAGGGGGTTAGGGGGACGTTATGCTAGGGAGCCCCCCTCGGTCCCCCCATGGAGCCCCCCTCATTCCCCCCTGAAGAGGGGGAGGCTCTGCCTGGCTGAGAGCCCCGCTAGGGGCGGCAAGAATATAGGCA
>DEKO01000078.1:222-12141 GCA_002353885.1 Porphyromonadaceae bacterium UBA2720 | reverse complement strand
CTTGAGATTCTTAAGCGTCGACTGGAGGTGGATTTGATACAACACAGCCAGGTCGAAATCGACCTGGCTGTAACTGTGCATGACCTCACGCAGCTTGTGCGTACTCAAATCAGCATCATCGGCGTGAGGGCAATGGGGTTTATGCTTTTGTGTCAGTCATCTTAGAGTTTCGACTCGACGATGCGGGTGATTTCGGCCTCTTCGGCGTTGGCTCGTGCGATGAGGTCATTGGCCTCGGCGATGAGCTGGTCGGCGACGGCGCGGTCCTTGAGTGAGCCTGCGTTGATCTTGACGTTCATGCCGGCCCCGAGCACAGCTGCTCGTGCAGCAAGTGCACCCACTCCTGCGTCACTGACGCTGTTGGGGTTGCCTGTCTCGGCCATAGCGCGGCACAGTTCGAAGACCTGGAACGACTCCTTCATCGTTCGCAAGGGCACCTGCGAGGCATAGAGTGTTGCAGCCTGGATGGCTGCACTGCGTGCGGCCTTGTCCTCATCGGTCTTCTTGGGCATGCCGAATGCAGCCATGATGCGGTTGAATGCCTCGGTGTCCTCGTCGACCAGGTGCAGCAGTTCGGTCATGAGTTCTTGTCCCTTGTCGGCCCAGACGCTGAACTCTTGCCAGCGTTCGTCCCATCCGGGCTTGTGGCTGCTGAGATTGGCTACCATGCCACCCAGTGCAGCTCCCAATGCGCCCATATAGGCAGCGATGGTTCCTCCGCCAGGTGCAGGTGACTCGCGCGAAGTCTCCTCGGCAAATCCCTTGACGGTGAGGTCGACGAGCTTCTTGCCGGCGTTGTCGTCGGCATCGAGCATAAACTCAATGACCTTTTCCTGTGGGTCGAAGGGCTTGAGGTCGTCGAGTCCCATCGAGTGAATGGCAATCTCGATGATGTCGCTCTCGGGGATACCTGTCGAGCGGTGCTGTTTCTCGAGGAAGTACTTGCCCGCGTCGATGAGTGTGCGCTTGGGAATCAGTCCAACAATCTCGGTGCCGGTGACACGCACGCCCCGGTTCTGAGCGCAGCGGCACACTTCGTCGAATGCCACGTGCAATGGAGTGGTGTTGATGTCGGTGATGTTCATCGACACCTGTGCAATCTTATACTCGTCGATATACCATCCGATGGCCTTTGTGCCCTTGAGCGTTCCGGGCTGCATGATGGTGCGTCCGTTCTCGTCCTTCTTGGGTGTGCCCGTGATGGGATTTCCCTCGCGTACAGGCCGTCCCTTCTCGCGCACGTCAAATGCGATGGCGTTGGCGCGTCGGGTCGATGTGGTGTTGAGGTTGAAGTTAGTGGCAATGAGGAAGTCTCGTGCTCCGACGGCAGTGCAACCAGTTCGTGCAACTTGCTCGTCGAGAGGTCGTGCTCCGAAGTCGGGTTGCTTGCCTGGTGTTGAGAGTTTCTCGGCCAGTGCCTCATACTCTCCCTCACGGCAGATGGCTAAGTTGCGTCGCTCGGGTGTGAATGCTGCTGCCTCGTAGCAGTAGCATGGAATGCCTGCCTCGTTGGCTATGCGCTCGGCGAGCTTGCGTGCCAGTGCTGCGCACTCTTCCAGTGTGATTCCTGCCACTGGGATGAGCGGGCACACGTCGGTGGCTCCCATGCGGGGGTGTGCGCCATGGTGCTGTCGCATGTCAATCAGCTGTCCGGCCTTCTTGACCGCCTGGAATGCAGTCTCGACCACCGATTGTGGGTCGCCGACAAAGGTTACCACCGTTCGGTTGGTAGCCTCACCTGGGTCAACGTCCAGCAGTTTGACTCCGCTGGCACGGCGGATGACGTCGGTGATTTGGTTGATGATGTCCATGTTGCGTCCCTCGCTGAAGTTGGGAACGCATTCCACGATTTGTCGTTTGTTGCTCATTGTTCTGTTTTATGTTTATGGTTAAAAGAGTTGCTAGTTGCTACAGCTGGGCTGTTGGTCAGGCACGTCTGACGTCTGATTAATAACGGCGGCAAAGTTAGTAAAAATCCTGTGACCCGCCAAATGTGTTTGCTGCAAAACCTATGGTAAGTTTTTACAGAAGGTGGTGACCAAAGGGTGCAAAGTAGGGTGCCAAATACAACAATTAGTGTACAAAAAGGGACATTTGTTGTATAAAAAAGTCAAAAAATCAGCTGATTATTTCGGCAAGCCGATAATTTATATTACCTTTGTCGGCACTATTCCTGACAAATCCCATACTATACGGAAAAATGAATATAGGCTTTGACGGCTCATATGCCATCCTGAAAAACAATACCACCGAAGGCAACTATAGTAAGACTGTAGTTGACTCAATAGCTGAGTGTTATCCCAGACATAGAATTTTTGTTTATACGCCAAGTGTCAATAATCGTTCGACGGCAACCTCTCTTGCTGTTCAGCCCAACGTAACGATCAAGCAGCCTCGTCACTCACTGAGCAAGACATTGTGGCTACACTGGAAGGGTATGGTCAAGGAACTGCAACGTCACCACATCGATGTGTATCATGGTTTGTGTGGTCGTCTGCCGCTGCGCATCGGCGCCTGTCGTTCGCGCAGTGTTGTGACGATCCATGGTCTGTCGTACGTCAAGTATGCCCAAGACTACAAGTGGTGGAGCCGAACAAAGCAAAAGTTTTTTGCAACTCGTGCCTGCGGTGATGCCGATGCAATTGTAGCCACTAGCCAGATTGTCAAGGATGACTTGACCGAGCTCATGGGTGTGGATCCTGGCCGGGTCCATGTGATATATCCTGCTGTTGACAAGCGCTTCTTTACTCGTATGGTCGAGGCCGAGCTCGATGCAGTGAGCGACAAGTACAAGTTGCCCAAACACTATATTTTAGTCATATCGTCGATGCTTGAGCACAAGAATGTCTTGGCTGTGCTCAGGGCATTGAAGCAGATGCGCAATCAGGACACACAATTGGTGATGGTTGGTAGCCCGACAAGGTATTATGCCAAGGTGTTGCGTCCATATATCGATAGCAACAACCTGTCGCAGCGTGTGCTTCACATCAGCCGTGTGCACGCCAATGACATGGCGTCGATTTATCGGCTTGCCGACGTTCTGGTTGCTCCGTCGCGGTATGAGGGATTCGGTCTGACGGTGATTGAGGCGCAGGCATGTGATGTGCCAGTGATAACCACGACGGGCACCGCTCAGCAAGAGGCTGCCGGTGATGCCGCCTTGTTCTTTGAGCCCGATGATGTGCCGGCTCTGGTAGCTCATCTGGACCATGTGCTGGATGATGAGCCGCTGCGAGAGCAGCTCATTGAGGCAGGTCGTCGCAACATTGAGCGATTCACCGATCAACAGCTAGCCAATAACCTTGACACGCTTTATCATCAGCTGCTCAGATGACAGTCAGCTCGGCCCGCCGGACAACCGTTTAGTGACAAGCTGACTCAGGATCATGCGCTTTTTATTGTAGTAAAAGGCGCTTCGGCATTGTGCCGAAGCGCCAAAACAAAAAGCTATGAGAAAAAAGTGGAGAGTGTTGTTTATTGAGCCATGAGCATTAAGCTATAAGCCATAAGCTGTTGGCAAGTTTCGCCGCTGGCTTTGTTTACTTGGAGAGGAACTTGCTGTTGATGTAGTTCATAAATGTCTCCTTGTAGAGGTCTCCGATGGGCAGGGAGACAGTGGGTCCGAGCACGATGTGGCTCTTGTTGACCTCAATAATCTTCTTGAGGTTGATGATGTAGGAGCGGTGAGTGCGCATGAACGTCGTGCTTGGCAGTCGTTCCTCCATGCGCTTCATGCTGAGCAGTGCCGTGATGGGTCGGCTTCCGTTGCAGAAGTGTATGCGCAGATACTCGCTCATAGCTTCGACATATAGAATGTCGGCGATGGGTATGCGTGCAATCTTATATTCAGTTTTGAGGAAGATGCAGTCGTCCTTGTCGACGGCTGAGATGTTGGCTGCATACTTGAGCTCGAACTGCTCTTTGAGTCTCATCGCTGCGCGTCTAAACTCATCGAGACCGAATGGTTTGAGGAGATAGTCGATAGCGTTGACTTGGAATCCCTCTATGGCATATTGGCTGTAAGCCGTTGTGAAGACCACCATGGGCCGGTTGTCGAGCGAGCGCACAAAGTCTAGCCCATTAAGGTCAGGCATGTTGATGTCGACAAACATGGCGTCGATGTGCTCGTTGCGCAGAACTTCGAGTGCCTCTCTAGCACTCTGGCATGATGCAACCAGCTCGAGTTCGGGTGTCTGCTCGGCATAGCTGATGAGCTGCTTTAGAGCCAGAGGCTCGTCATCTATTACAATGCATCTAATCATATCGGCAAGTTTTTTATTTAGTAAATCTGTGATAAATTCTTGTTTTTGGTGGCTGCTGCTGTACCCACATGATGTGCCGGCACGGTGAGACAGACCGAATATTGTTCCTTGTCATCAACTCGCAGTGTGTATTGATCGCCATAGATCAAGTCAAGTCGCTTGACTACATTGGTCATTCCCACGCCCCCCACTTCGTGCTTGATGTCGTTTTTAGAGTTGATGCAGTTGAAGCAGATGCGGTTGTCTTGTACGCTGAGCGCCATGTGTATGAACGATGGCTTGTTGTAGCTCACCCCGTGCTTGAATGCGTTCTCGATGAACGGCATGAGTATGAGTGGTGCCAGGCCGACGTTGGGCACTTGCTCGGGTGCCTCGAAGCGTATGTCGACACTGTCGCAGTATCGTTTAGACATTAGGTCGATGTACTGATTTACGAGGTCAATAGCTTGCTGCAGTGTGATGTATTCTTTGTCAGAGTCGTAGAGCAAATAGCGCATGAACTTGGACAGATGGACGATGCTGCTCTTTGCTTCGGATGGGTCGATATCGACGAGTGCATGGATGTTGTTGAGCGTGTTCATCAGGAAGTGCGGGTTGACCTGGTAGCGCAGGTAAACCAGTTCTTGCCTTAGGTTCTCTTTCTCAAGCGATGCCAGTTGTTGCTCGTCTTGCTGGGTCTTGAAATATAGCTTCATGCCCAAGTTAGCCCCCAGCGAGAACACCAGCAGCGAGAACATGGTGAAGTCGTGGGGTGTTGCCAGTGGGTGCGGCTGATGCATACGTCCTTGGCTGATGTGTTGTTTGCTCTCGGCATGCCTTGCAGACTTGTCATGGCTGTACTGCTTGGTCATCTGGGCGTGTTCGGGAGGTGGCATCATGCCAGGTTTGGCCGGTGGCCCGCTGTTGCACTGGTAGGCGACAAATGCCATGAGCAGGACTGTCAGCATGACTGCATATCGCATCTTGTTGTGCTTGTAGATGAGAATGGGGGCAATGAAGTAGTTGTGTATTAGGAATGCGAGCAAGATAACCAGCAATGGTTTGAGCACATGCCCTGCGTCAATCCACCTGAACTCATAGTTGTTGTCAAGCGAAGAGAGTACCACCATGCCCACGAATGGCACGATGAGCATCACTGACCACAGCAAGATGTTAGCGATAGTCTCTTGTTTTGAAGTATGCTTGGGCCATTTCATAGAGTTCGAGGTAAACTAAACCGAACAAAAATAGATATTTCTGTTCGGTTCAGCAAATCTATTCAACAAGTGTTCTGTTTCTGTCAATCAACTTGAGTGCAATGCATTTGAGTTGCAGCCTACTGGAATGAGATGATGACTCGCTGTGTCTTGGTCTCCCACAGAGTGTATCCCTCGGCCACAGTTATGTCGCCATTGGCATCGATTGGCGAGCTGTTGGCGCTGTAGCTGTATAGGTATCCGCCATTGACGATGAGCTTCGCCTCGCCCTTGATAGCCTTGGGTGATGCAAGTCCCTTGATGCCTGTGGTGACAATCTGTACCGATCCGCCATTGATGTTGATGTCGCCTGTGTTGTTGATGCCTTTGCCTCCCTCGCCTGTGGCCTTGAGCAGCAGGCTTCCGGCATTGATGGTGAGCGGATAGTCGCACTTGATGCCTGCACAGCTGCTAGTGTCGGCCGGGGCGATGTCGGTGGCAGGTGTGATGGCCACTCCACCTGTGGCGATGATGGTTGTTCGTCCTCCGTTGACAATCATTGTCGAGTCGCACTTGATGCCCTTGCATCCGTCGGCACTTACCTCGATGTTGAGGACACCACCGTCGATGATGATGCCATCATTGGCCTTGATGCCGTGTCCTGTTGTGCACTTGACATAGATTTTGCAACCCGGTCGGAAGCGGAAGTAATCGTCGCTGACCAGTGCATGGCGTGCGTTGCCATTGATGTTGAGTGAGCCGTGTCCGCTGACCAGCACCTGTCCCTCGCTGAAGAGTGTGCCCTTCATCTGCTCGCCGTCGGTGTCGGTGTAAGCCGTTCCGTCGGTGAGTGTGTTGTCGGTTCCGTCGGCCAGCACCAGATAGAGCGACTTGCTGCCCTGGTTGTTGATAGCAGCACCATTTGGGTTGGTCAGGTTCAGTCCGTTCAGTGTGAGCTTGAACTTGTTCTCGCTGTAGACCTTGAACGATCCGTTGTCGCTCTGCCCGCTCAGGACATAGTGGACTCGGTTGCTTGTCGAGCGTATGACCACATGGGCTCCCTCGATCGTGTATC
Source organism: Porphyromonadaceae bacterium UBA2720 (assembly GCA_002353885.1). Lineage (GTDB taxonomy): Bacteria > Bacteroidota > Bacteroidia > Bacteroidales > Muribaculaceae > Sodaliphilus. Next base: position 5,629 of record DEKO01000078.1, on the reverse strand, counting down.
GCACTCGGGCTGTGTTTCCGGTCAGTGTGACCTCGTCGCCGTTGTATGCCACGTTGATGGTATAGGACCACTCGGTGTTCTCCTCATAGTCGTTGTATGCCTCGTCGGTCTCGTCGGTGGGGACGATGTCGTCGTCCTCGTCGAGGTCGGTGAAGTCTAGTGCAATGTCGATAGGTGTGATGACTTCCTCGGGTTGCTCGGGTTGTCCACCGCCATTGATGAGGTCGCTGAAGTCTGTGTCATCGTTGACACATGCTGTGGTGATGAGTGCCAGCAGCATTATGGTGAGATACTTCTTCATGTCTTGTGGTTTCTTGCTTCTTTTTAATTGAGAACTATCTATCTCGCTTCTTGCTTTTAGAACTTGAACGTGTAACTCAGTCCCAGGTAGTGTGCGTTGCCCTCTTCGTCGTCGTTGTAGATGCGTTGATAGCGATAATAAGCGCTGAAGACGTGGCGCTTCTGGATCGAGTAGTCGGCGCCCAGGCTGTATCGCACCTTGTCGAGTATGCTGTTGTTGAACACTTCGACGCTGGCCCATGGGTCTACCTTGCAGTTGGGAATGTCCCAGTCGACCTTGAATCGGCTTCGCAAGATGTTCTGTGTCTTGCTTCGCACCTGTGTGTCCTCCCATTGCTGGTTGTCAAAGTCATATCGTGTTGTGGTCTTCTGGGGTCTGTAGGTGAGTCTCCATCGCTCGCGTATCGACAGCTCGACCCGTCCAATCTTGTAGCTGCCTGTGACAGATGCAAACACGCGGTGCCTGAGTCCCCAGTAACTTGGCCTCCAGTTGTTGTAGTTGATGACCTCGAGCCCATCGTCGTCGATGGTCGGCTCGTTGTAGGTGATCTTCTCGATGTTGTTGTCGATGAGCAACTGGTATCCTGCATCGAGTTTGAGCCACTTGAGCGGTTTGTAAGCTCCGCTTAGTCCGAGGCTGATGCGGTCGGCCGTGCGGAAGTCGTTGCGTGATCGGAACTCTGCCTCGAGTTCGATAGATGCCTTCTTGTTGAATTTTTTCTCGGCCGCAGCGCCCACTATGAGTCCGGTGTCGTCGTCACCAGCCCATGCTGTCAAGGGCATAACGAGGAGTGCCACAAGGGCTATTGTCTTGCTGAGATGTTTCATTGTCGTCATCGGTTGATTGTGGATAAGGGAATGTCTAGATGAGTTGGAAATCCTAGATTATTAACGGATTGTGTTGGAGAATGTTGTGGAACTTTCAGCGGTTGGCGGCAATTTATCGCCCGATGGAGTCAATCTTTCTTCTTGTCAAGTGCGATGCTGACAAAGGTGTAGATGCCCAGGACAATGATTAGCAGCTGCTGCACTCCCCACACGAGCCATGAGAAGGCCGATGCCTGTGCGTCGTAGGGTGTTGATGGCGGGAACGCTCCCACGCCATAGAGCGATAGCCCGAAGATGATGGCAAACTGCCATGGCCCGAGTCCTCCGTTGCTGGGGACGGCCATTCCGATGGAGCTGAGCACAAAGAGCACCAGCACGGGCAGCACACCCAGCTCGGCCGTGAAAGTGAAAGCCTTGCTTGCGATGTAGAGCTGCATGAAATAGCATCCCCAGATGAGTAGTGTGTAGATGAGGAACATCCACTTTCCGTCCATGTGTGCAATGGCAGCCAGTCCCTGCCACAGGTCGCGGACAATGCCTCGCAACCGGGCTACGATCTTGTTCTGCGATGTGCTGCGGTAGAGCCAGACCAGCGCAGCCAGTCCCAGTATGCCCACGGCCACCAGTGCCCACATGGTCCATGATGCGGCACTCTGTCCCTTGTCGCTGGCGGCAAAGAACATCCTGAACTTGTCCTGTGCCAGGAAGAAGGTAACGACAGTGAGTGCCAGCACGGTTACTGTGTCGCTCAGTCGGTCGCCCACCATCGACCCCAGCACAGTGGCAAAGGGTGCCTTCTGGCGCTGTGCGATGTAGCCTGTTCGCCACACCTCGCCCAGTCGTGGGAACAGTAGGTTGACAAAGTAGGTCCCGAAGATGCTGTTGACCAGTACCCACAATGGTGCGTCGATGTTGATGGCTCGCAGCTGCAGCCTCCACCGCAATGCGCGGAACACATGGCTGAGAATGCTCACCACAATCACTGGAATGAACCACCAGTAGTTGACATCCTGGCTCAGACTTGTCTTGATGGCCTCTAGGTCGACATTCTTATAGAGGAACCAGGCAAGCCCCACGCTGATGGCGATGGGGATACCATATTTGAAGAGTTTCGAAATGATATCTTTCATTGCTATGAGTTTTTGTGGGCGCAAAGATAGTACTTTTTTAATTAAGAATTAAGAATTAAGGTCGCTTTTTGGCCTGCGGCCGCTGTTTGGGCCTTCGGCCCGCTATTGGCATTTGGCTAAAAGCAAAAGCCAAGGCTTTTAAAAGGCTTATAGCTAACAACTAAAAACTAAAAACTAAAAAAACGTTGGCATTTCGCTCGACTTTTCGTAACGTTGGCTTCGCCCAAGTTACTCTGGTCTCGGGAATGCTCAAAAATAAATTTTGACATTTAGATAAAATGCTCACGCTCGGCCATTAGCGAGCGAGCTCGCATGGCTCTCGCTTAATCGCATTTTTCGCTCGACTTTTCGTAACGTTGGCTTCGCCCAAGTTACTTTGGTCTCGGGAATGCTCAAAAATAAATTTTTGGCATTTCGCTCGACTTTTCGTAACTTTGCACGTTAAACCGAATGATATGCCGAATTATTATGCAAGTACGAGCCAAAAAATCACTGGGTCAGCACTTTCTGACCGACCTGAGCATCGCCGAGCGCATCGCTGCCACGCTCGATGACTACCGCCACCAGCCCACCCTTGAGGTTGGGCCTGGCATGGGTGTGCTCACCGAGTTCTTGCTCGAGCGTGGGCATGACTTGACTGTGGTTGAGCTCGATCAGGAGAGCGTGCGCTACTTGCAGCTGAACTTTCCTCAGCTCGATGGTCGTATTCTGGCCGAGGATTTCCTGAAGCTCGACTTGCATCAGGTCTATGGCGACGGTACGTTCAACATCATCGGCAACTATCCCTATAACATCTCGTCGCAAATTTTCTTCAAGGTGCTTGACTACAAGGACCAAGTGACCTGTTGCAGCGGCATGCTTCAGCGTGAGGTGGCGCAGCGCATCGCAGCCGGTCCCGGCAGCAAGACCTATGGCATCTTGTCGGTGTTGTTGCAGGCGTGGTATGACATCGATTATCTGTTCACCGTCGACGAGCATGTGTTCAATCCGCCTCCCAAGGTCAAGTCGGGTGTCATCAGGCTGGTGCGCAACAGCGTCACCGACCTGGGTTGTGACGAGCGGCTGCTGAAGACTGTGGTCAAGACCTCCTTCGGTCAGCGGCGAAAGACGTTGCGCAACTCGCTTCGTGGGCTTCTGCCCAAAGGTTGCCCCGTGCTCGAGCGCGCGATATTCGGTCAGCGCCCCGAGCAACTGAGTGTGAGCGAGTTTATCGACTTGACCAACCTTGTGGCCGACCACAACGCAATCTACCAGCAAAGCGATCTTAATTCTTAATTGCTACTTAACTCCTTAAACTACAGAAAAGTAGCTACTCCCGAAAGTTAAATTACAGAAGGTAATGAAAGAACTGAACGAACAACATATCGAGCGCCTTGAAGAGCTCATTGAGCAGAAGGACCGCGAGCAGGTGATGCAACTGATAGCTGACCTGCATCCTGCCGACATCGCCGAGATAGTGAGTGACCTTGACGCCGAGCAGGCGCTGTTCATCATGTTGCTGCTCGATGACGAGACAGCTGCCGATGTGCTTGTCGAGCTCGATGAGGACGAGCGTGCCGACTTGCTTGAGCTGATGCCCAACGAGGAGATTGCCAAGCAACTCGAGCAGATGAATGCCGACGATGCCGTTGATGTGATCCAGGAGCTGGACAAGGAGGACCAGGAGGATGTGATCAAGCACATTGACGACGTTGAGCAGGCTGGTGACATCGTGGACCTGATGCAGTATGACGAAGACACTGCCGGTGGTCACATGAGTACTGAGATGATCGTGGTCAACGAGAACCTGTCGATGCCCGACTGCATCAAGGCGATGCGCGAACAGGCCGAGGACATGGATGAGATCTACAACATCTATGTTGTTGACGACGACCATCGCCTGCGTGGCATCTTCCCGCTCAAGACCACCATCACCAACCCCAGCGCAAGCAAGATCAAGCATGTGATGGAGCCTGACCCCATCAGTGTCAAGACCGACACGCCCATTGAGGACGTGGCGCTTGACTTTGAGAAGTATGACCTGGTGGCGATGCCTGTGGTGGACGGCATCGGTCGGTTGGTGGGCCGCATCACTGTCGACGACATCATCGACCAGGTGCGCGAGCAGAGCGAGCGTGACTATCAGTTGGCTTCGGGTATCTCGGCCGATGTGGAGACCGACGACAATATCTTCGCTCAGGTCAAGGCTCGTCTGCCGTGGTTGCTCATCGGTCTGGCTGGTGGCATCGCCAATGCCTTTATTCTGGACGGAGGCAATAGCACCGAGGTCGACCTGCTGCAGATTCTGCCTGGCATGGCGCTATTCATCCCCTTGATTGGTGGCACGGGCGGTAACGTGGGCACGCAGTCGAGTGCTATCGTGGTTCAAGGCTTGGCCAACGGCAGCCTGGACATCCGTCATGCCGGCAAGCACTTGTTCAAGGAGTGTGGTGTGGCCATGCTCAATGCACTGATCATCTCGGCCTGCCTGTTTGCCTACAACTGTTTTTTCCCAGCCGATGACGATCCTGTCAAGGCTCGCGTCACGACCATGGCTGTGACCCTGTCGCTGTTCGGCGTGATCATGTTTGCATCGGTGTTTGGTTCGTTGGTTCCCATCATCCTAGAGAAGCTCAAGATTGACCCAGCCATCGCCACCGGCCCCTTTGTGACGGTGACCAACGACATCGTTGGCATGATCATCTACATGGCCGTGAGCACGTGGCTCATCACCACGTTCACCACCTTGCTGGGGTAGTTTGGTTGTCCGAACCGTTGTCCAGTGAAGTGGCGCCCTTGGGTTGAGTGTCCGAAAAGTAGTAAACTTACACAACAACAGCATATCGAACTGCAATGAACAAAGTAATTATTATCGGTTGCGGTGGTGTCGGCACCGTGTGTGCGCACAAGTGCGCCCAGAACCCCGACGTGTTCCATGAGATAGTGATTGCCTCGCGCAATCGTGCCAAGTGCGACGCCGTGGCCAAGGCCATCGGCGCCCCAAACATCACGACCGACCAGGTGGATGCCGACGAGGTCGACCAGCTTGTGGCACTGTTTGAGCGCCACCAGCCCAACCTGGTGATCAACCTGGCGCTGCCCTATCAAGACCTGACGATCATGGAGGCTTGCCTGCGTTGTGGCGTGAACTACCTGGACACAGCCAACTA
>DEKO01000078.1:0-157 GCA_002353885.1 Porphyromonadaceae bacterium UBA2720 | reverse complement strand
GGGCCTACCGCGAGCGTTTCGAGCAGGCAGGTTTGACCGCCATCCTGGGTTGCGGCTTTGACCCGGGTGTGACGAGCATCTACACGGCTCGCGCCGCCAAGCACCACTTCCAGGAGATTCACTACCTCGACATTGTGGACTGCAATGCAGGCGACCA
>DEKO01000119.1:11637-11823 GCA_002353885.1 Porphyromonadaceae bacterium UBA2720 | reverse complement strand
ATATCCCCAGTTCTGGTCGCTCTTGACCCAGGTGTGGTCGGCCACCGGAAAACCAATGCCGCCATACTCACCCATAACCAACACGCGGTCGGGGTCACCGAAGAAGAACTTGGGCTCAGGGTAGTTGTGCACATCGAGGATGTCGCCGCAGCAATAGAGGTTGCCTCCACTGGCTGGATTGACCAG
>DEKO01000119.1:1431-11561 GCA_002353885.1 Porphyromonadaceae bacterium UBA2720 | reverse complement strand
ATGCCTCATTAAAGGGAATCCACGAGGCAATGCATCCAAACGCACCGAACTGACCGATGATTTCGCCCCACTCTTTGTAGTAGTTGTCGATGCTCTGTTGCGAACGCTTACACACCGTTGCGCCACGATAGTAGCTATGTCCCCAGTCATCCCATGGCTGCCCATTGTCATAGTCGCCACTGGGCATGTCCTGCCAGACGATGATGCCTGTGCGGTCGCAGTGCGCATACCACAATTCGGGCTCGACCTTGACGTGCTTGCGAATGAGATTGAATCCCCACTGGCGTGTCTTGTCGATGTCATATCTCATGGCCTCGGGTGATGGAGCTGTATAGAGTCCATCGGGCCACCACCCCTGGTCGAGCAGTCCGAACTGGAAAATGGGCTTGCCATTGAGTGTGAATCGCATGAATCCTTCACTGTCACGCGCCATGCCGAACTCGCGCATGGCAAAATAAGAGCGGACGCGGTCAAGCACTTTGCCCTTCTCATTCTTGAGCAGAACTTCGATATCATAGAGATTGGGTTGATCGGGCGTCCACAGCTTCACGGGTTTTGGCAGTGTCAGCACGGGTGCCATGACGGCTTCGGCTCGTGCCACGACCTTGCCCTTTGCATCGAGCAATCGCACCTCGGTCTTGGTTGCCGTCGGTTGGCTCTTCAATGCCTCAATGGTGACAGTTCCCGCCTTGATGTCGGGGTGACAGTAGATGCGCTCAAAGTGTGCTTGCGGCACGGGTTCGAGCCAGACCGTCTGCCATATGCCGCTCACGGGCGTATACCAGATGCCACGTGCCTTGCTTCGTTGCTTGCCGCAGGGCTGGTAGCCCACATCGGTGGCATCGAGCACGCGCACCACCAGCTCGTTGTCGCCCTTGCGCATCACTGCTCCAGTGATGTCGAGGCTGAAGGCGGTGTATCCACCGGTGTGACTGCCCACCCGGGTTCCGTTGACCCACACCTCGGCGCTCCAGTCCACGGCTCCAAAGTTGAGTTTTATCTGGTCGTTTTTGTTCCACTTTTTGGGCAGCCGAAAGGTTGTGCGATACCACAATGCTTGGTTCTGGTCGAGCGACTTAGCCACTCCCGACAGGTCCGATTCTAAGCAAAACGGCACCAATATCTCGCCATCCCACTGAGTGGGTTTGCCCACTTGCATGTCGGTGATGGCATATTGCCACAGCCCGTTGAGGTTGTGCCACTGATTGCGTTGCATCAATGGTCGCGGATATTCGTTCCACACATGGTCAACATCGATTGTCTCGGCCCAAGGCGAACTGATGTGTCCGCCAGCCACCTGATAGGCCCCTGCCAGGGTCCAACAGGCCAGCGTCACAATCAGTGCCAACAGATTGTTCGTGATTCGTTTCATCATTTATCCTAAAAGAACTTGTTACGGCTACAAATTTACTAAAAAATCTTATTATACAAGCCATAATTTGCACATTTTATAAAAAAGCACTAATTTTGAAAGTTCAAAACAGAGACTCCCTGTAAAGATGAAGAAACTGACTATCATAACCCTGATTGCTGCCTTGCTGTTGATTCCCGACACTGCCATGGCCCGCAAGAAGAAGAAAAAATACGAGAAGAGCGAGGTGCAGATTGAGCAGCCACAGGTGTTGGACGAGACTCCACAGCCGGTGGTGATTACTCGCCCAGCGCAGCAGCTCTATGGCGAGTGGGACTTCGAGTCGCTTCGCAAGAAACCCATCAGCACGCGTGAACGTGCCTATATCTATCTTGACTTCAAGAACCACAAGGTGTATGGAAACAACGGATGCAACAGCTTGAACGGAAAGTTCCAGCTCAGCGGTTCGAACATTACGTTCCAGGACATGATTACGACCGACCAGTCGTGCCACAATGCCACTAGCGAGCGCACAATCATGAAGACGCTGAGTGAGGTGCGCACCTACAACGTGACCGAGCTCTACGGCATGGAGTATCTGAATCTGATGAACAACAAGGGTGTGGTGCTGATGACGCTGAAGCGTCAGAACTTGGATATGCTGGGTGGTGTCTGGCTGGTCAAAGAGATTGAGAACGAGCTGGTTCTTGACAAGAACATGCGTCTGGTGATTGACCCCGTGATGCAGACATTGCATGGCCAGACAGGCTGCAACATCATCAACGGCATCATCACCATCGACACCGAGAAGGATTTTGCCATCCAGTTTGAAGATTTGAGTTCGACCGAGCACCGCTGCGATGACATGACTGCCGAGACCGGCCTGTTGCTGGCCTTGGAGCGAGGCGAGTACTGCAAGCGCATCAACGACAACGAGGTGGCTTTGCTCGATGGCCGGGGTACCATTGTGCTGCGGCTAACGCGCACCACGCTGAGCCGGTAGAACTTGTCGCTATGACAAGCACACGACACCTTAACAGATAGCTTGTTTGGCAGTAACCGAGGGTGTCGCTGTGCGCCGCCCTCAGTTACTCAAATTATCGCCATCGGCGAAGAATCTTCTAAGGCCAAAAATAACGATTATTATCGATAGGGGACAACTGGTACATAGTCCCCTTATTTTTTTCTATTTTCTAGTTTTTCTATTTTCAATTCTTGTGCGTGTACGAGAAAAAAATTGCTGGTGACGTTGACTCAGGTTTTGTCGCACAGTGTGAGGTAGTTGCAGTGCAACATCTCGCCCTGGTCGCCGCGCAGATGGAATGGTCCGCCCACACACCAGTCCCATGCTTTGCACTTGTCGCATTGGTCACGCTTCATCCAGCGTCTGTTGCGCATCTGCTCGAATCGGTTCTTCCACACGTCCGAGAATTTGTCATGGTAGATGTTGCCCTGGGCATAGTGCGCTCGGATGCTCATGCATCCACTGATGTCGCCATTGGCCAGCACCGAGGCTGTCATGGTGCCCGCATCGCAGCGGTAGGTGTACCGGCGCACCACAGTCTCATAGTCGCCCAGGAATCCCTCGCAGCTATAGGAAAGGTCAATCTCGCCCTGCTGGCGGGTGGTGGCGATGAAATCCATGAGCTGTCGGTATTGTTCTGGCGAGAGGAATAGCTCGGGGTGCAGTTTGGCTCGTCCTTGCGGAAAGATGGTGAAGATGCGCCACTTTCTCACTCCATGGTCGATGAGATATTGCTTGAACTGCTGCAACGAGCCCAGGTTGCGCTGATTGACACAGGTGATGACATCCCAGATCAGTCTGGACGACTGCGCCAGCAAGGTAATGGCTCGCATGGCGCCATCGAACGAGTTTCCTCGCAGCCAGTTGTGCTCGGGTTCGAGCCCGTCAAGGCTTACAGCTATTGTGTTCAGTCCCGCATCAAGCAGCCTATCCAGCATCTGCTTGTCGAGCAGCACGCCATTGGTGACTGTTCCCCACGAGAATCCTCGGCTTGTGATGGCACGGCCACACTCCACGATGTCGGGCCTGACCAGTGGCTCACCGCCCACGGTGTTGACCAGCACATCAGCTGGGTCGGTCATTTGTGCCACATCATCGAGCACGGGCACGAAGTGGTCAAGCGGCATGTCGGGAACAACGGCCTCCTTGCGGCAGTCGCTGCCACAATGACGGCAAGCCAAGTTGCACCGCAGCGTGCACTCCCAGAAGAGTTGCCGCAACGGATGATTTTTTTCGAGCCACTTGCGCTCGCGCCGTGTGCGCTCAAGTTCTATGATTTGGCGTGTAGTCATCAGTGGTTAGGATTGTCGGTATGAAGGTCTCCGGGCCGATGGTTTGCGTCTTCGGGCTGCGCTGACTGCTCGCTGCCCTCGTCATGTCTCTCTTGCACCCGAGTCGTGTCCATCGTTGGTGGAGGCCCATAGACGGATTCTTTGGGCCCCGAGCATGAAGCGAGCCCCAACATTGCGCCCATTGCCATCAATGCGCGTATTAGCCATTTGATCATAGTCGGTTCTATCGTGCTTAGGGATTGTTACTTTTTGTTTCTGGTTCGACAACCGTGTCTTCTTGCATCTCGACAGGCGGGCCATAGACGTCCTCGACCATGTTGATGGTGTCGCGCTTGAAGTAAGGTCGTGGACCGTAGACCAGCTTGCGCACCTGGATGCTGTCTTTGGCGGGTGCTTCAGGCGTCTGGGGTGGTGGCCCGTAGACATTTTCCTGCACTATGGGACATGACGTGAGTCCCAGCATCGCTCCGATGGCCAGCATGCCACGCACAGCCATTTTTTTAAGCCCTATGAATAATCCTTTCATTACCGTAAGTTTTGGTTTTGCAAAGTTAATTATTTGATTTCAAAGATGCAAATTTTTGGGTAAAAAAAATGGGGACTAGATACCTGTTACCCATCAAGTGCAAAAACGATGATTTTTTCTAGCGATGCGTGGGCGTTATTAAAAAAACAGCGGGACTCCTTCAACAGAAACCCCGCTGTATGCTTTCGAGCAATGGTGCGCTACAAGTCGTCGCTAGAAATCTCGTCAAAATCGGAGAGTTCATCTTCGTTGAACTCCTCGTCGCCAAAGAACTCCTCTCCCAGTTCCTCGATGGTGGTGTCGACCTTGGGGATGACTGGAACGAATTCGTCGATATCGATGCTCTCCTTGGGAGCCTTGCCTTCTTTGCGCTGACACAGCGGGTCGACCAGTGACTTGCCTGGCATGGTTTCTTTGAGTCGCATATAGAAGTATCGGTCGGTCATGTAGTCGAAGACAAACTTGAGCTTCTGTCCCTCGTCTTCGATGAGTTCCTCGAGTGGTGTGTCCTCCATGAGCCAGATGTCCTCGTCGCTGTCGGTGCCCATGTCCATATAGGTGATTTCTTTCTCGTTGTTCCAGTCTTCGTCGCAGATGAAGAAACTGTCCATTTGGTCCTTGCTGTATCCTACCGCATCGAGGATGGCGTTGCGCAGTCGCATGAACGTGTCGGCGGCGTCGATGACGATCTCGAGTTTGAAATTCTCAGACTCTTCCGAGCCGATGATAAATTTGTATACCATATTATATAACGATAATAGCCTTAAAAATAAAATTGTGTCATCGTTAATGACGGTGCGAAATTACTAAAAATTTTATTGCGCAAGCGTTTTTTGCCAAAAATTTTCGTGCCTTAGGCAAAAATTAAACTGTGCAAGAGTTTTGATGTTTTGTTATCAACAGAAAACAGGGGTGCGAAACTCAGTTTCACACCCCACAGTCTATGCTATTTATGCCTCAAAGCTAGGGCACGAGGCCATAGGCGCGGAACACCTTCTGGATCTTCTCAAGGGCGAATGTCACCTGGTCCTTGGTGTGTGTGGCCATGAGGCTGAATCGGATGAGCGTGTCATTGGGCGCGACGGCCGGCGAGACCACCGGATTGACAAAGATGCCCTCGTTGAGCAGATCGCGCGTGATGGCAAAGGTCTTGTTGTTGTCGCGGATATAGAGTGGAATGATGGGCGTCTCGGTATGTCCAATCTCAAATCCCATCGAGCGGAATCCCTCCAGCGCATAGTGAGTGATATCCCACAGATGCTGCTGCCGCTCAGGCTCGTTGAGCATGATGTCGATGGCTGCGCTCACAGCCGCCGTCGATGCGGGCGTGATGCTGGCTGTGAAGATGTAGCTGCGCGAGTGGTGGCGCAGATAGTTGGTGATGACCTCGTCGGTGGCAATGAATCCTCCCAGCGAAGCAAACGACTTGCTGAACGTGCCCATGATCAGGTCTACCTCGTCGGCCAGGCCGAAGTGGTGGCAGATGCCTCGTCCACCCTCGCCGAAGACGCCGATGCTGTGAGCCTCGTCGACCATGATGCATGCGTCATACTTCTTGGCCAGCTCGACGATGTCGGGCAGCTTGCACACATCGCCCTCCATCGAGAACACGCCATCTGTGACGATGAGCTTGACGCGGTCGGGCTCGCACTTCTTGAGCTGAGCCTCGAGCGATGCCATATCGTTGTGCTTATACTTGAGCGAGTTGCTGAACGACAGACGGCGGCCCTCGATGATCGAGGCATGGTCCTGCTCGTCCCAGAGGATGTAGTCCTCACGCCCTGTGAGTGCCGACACCACGCCCAGATTGACTCCAAACCCCGTGCTGTAGATCATAGCGTCCTGCTTGCCCACATAGTCGGCCAGCTTGCGCTCGAGCTGTTTGTGGATGTCGAGTGTGCCGTTAAGGAATGGCGACCCGGCGCACCCGGTGCCATACTTCTTGATGGCCTCGATGGCGGCCTCTTTGATTTTGGGGTGGTTGACCAGGCCGGTGTAGCAGTTCGATCCGAACATGAGCACCTTCTTGCCATTGATCATCACCTCGGTGTCTTGCTCACTGTCGATGGCACGGAAGTAGGGGTAGATGCCCGCGGCCTTGGCCTTCTGGGGCTCCTGATAGCGTGCCAACTTTTGTTGTAGTAGCTTCATAGGTTTTATATAGCGCTATAGAATATTCTTTCTTGTCACAAAGTCACCGCTGCCGAAGCTCCGGCGCACAATGCAGGCTGCAAAATTACAAAATAATCTGAGAACTTGCACAAAAAAATTGTTCAATTTCACCATATCGAGGCCAAATTGTCACATATTCATCTCCCGAAACAGCGATTACACTTTATTACCAGCCCATTTAAGATTTTTTAGACTTGCCCATGTCGCCAACTATGCTTAACTTTGCCAATCATTCAAGATATTCACGCTCACATGGCCTAGACAATGGCTATGATTAAATGATTAAACATGATGAATAAAACAATCTTTCTGGCCTTGACGGCCATCGTGCTGACCCTGACGGCATGCACAATCAAAGACAATGGCACCCAACGCCCTACCGAGGTTGCTCAAGTGGGCCAAGTGACTGTGATGAACCCCTTCGACGAGCTTGACCTGGATGGAGCCATGAACGTGTTTTACCAGCCTGGCGACTCGTGCACAGTCCGTGTCGACGCCGCCACGGCAGTGGTCGACCAGCTGTCGATCTATGTCACCGACCGCACGCTGCACCTGGGCACCAAGAGTCCTCATGTCGACCTCTCGGCCACAGGCCCTGTGACGGTCTACGTCACCTCGCCCTCGCTCGAGGAGTTTGAGTTGGCCGGCGCAGGCAACTTCACCGCGGCACAGCCGCTCAACGCCACCGACTTTCACATCGAACTGACAGGCTCGGGCAACATCGACATCGCACAGCTTACGTGCAACGACCTGGACATCGAGGTCACCGGCTCGGGCAACATCACCCTGGGCATGGTCAAGACCATCGAGGTCGACACCGAAATCACAGGCTCGGGCAACGTGACCTACAAGAATGTCACCGCCCAGCGTGGCGAGAGCCAAATCAGCGGCTCGGGCACAATCAGCCTCTCGGGCCACATCGACAACCACATCCAGCAGGTCACGGGCAGCGGCGTGGTCGACACCAAGGGGCTGAAGTGAGCTTTTCGTCGAAAAAACTGCTAAAGTTAATGGTTCATGCAGCCGAGTCGCAAAAAAAGTTGTAACTTTGTGGGCTGTAAACAAAACAAAAACGACTATGTTGTTAGAAAAAATAGAAGCCCTCAAGGGCAAACTCAATGAGCTCAAGGCCGACAACGAGGAGGCCTTGGAAGCACTGCGCATCAAGTATCTGAGCAAGAAAGGTGAGATAACGGCCCTGTTTGCCGAGTTCAAAGACGTCCCACCCGAGCAGAAGCGCGAGCTGGGTCAGCGCCTGAACGAGATCAAGACGCTTGCCACCGAGAAGATTAACGCCCTGCGCGAGCAATACAAGGAGCAGGCCAAAGAACAGAACAAGATTGACATCACCCGTCCTGGCTTCCCGGCCGAGGTGGGCACACGCCACCCGCTGTCGGTGGTGCGCAAGCAGATCATCGACATCTTCACCCGCCTGGGCTTCACGCTGGCCGAGGGCCCCGAGGTCGAGGACGACTGGCACGTGTTCAGCGCACTGAACTTTGCCGCCGACCATCCGGCCCGCGACATGCAGGACACGTTCTTCATCGAGCAGAACAAAGACGATGTCACGCGCAACATCGTGCTGCGCTCCCACACCAGCAGCGTGCAGGTGCGCACCATGGAGCGCCGTCAACCGCCCATCCGCATCATCTGCCCGGGCCGTGTCTACCGCAACGAGGCCATCACCGCCCGCGCCCACTGCTTCTTCCACCAGATCGAGGGCCTGTATATCGACAAGGGCGTGACCTTTGCCGACCTCAAGCAGGTGCTGCTCCACTTTGCCCAGGAGCTCTATGGCCCTGACACCAAGATTCGTCTGCGTCCCAGCTACTTCCCGTTCACCGAGCCCAGTGCCGAGATGGACGTGTCGTGCATGCTGTGCGGCGGCGAGGGCTGCGGATTCTGCAAGCACACGGGCTGGGTCGAGATTCTGGGCTGTGGCATGGTTGACCCCGCTGTGCTCGAGGCCAGCGGCATCGACAGCACGGTCTACTCGGGCTACGCCTTCGGTTTGGGCATCGAGCGCATCACCAACCTCAAGTACATGGTCAAGGACCTGCGCATGTTCAGCGAGAACGACGTGCGCTTTCTCGACGAGTTCAAGAGCGCGCACTAGTTTTCAGTTCTTAGTTTTTAGTTCTTAGTTTTTAGTTGTTCGTTCCCAAATGAAGTCTAGTGATTTCAGAAAATTACATGTTTGGCAAAAAGCGATGCAATTGACGACTGAGATCTATTCGCTGGTCAAGTTTTTACCGAGAGAAGAAACATACGCACTATCTAACCAGATGCGACGGGCTGCGGTTTCCATACCCTCTAGTATTGCTGAGGGACAAGGCCGAAATTCTAAAAAAGAATTCATACAATTTATTGCCGTTGCCCGTGGTTCGCTCTGGGAATTATCCACCCAGTTAGAATTGTGCGGCAGACTAAATTACCTCTCCCCCAACCAAAGAGCGAATGCCGAAGATCTAATCTGCGAAATTGGAAAAATGCTTAACGCTTTAGCCGGTAGCATTCAATCGCCAGACTCAAGCGACGACTAGAAACTAACAACTAAAAACTAAAAACTAAAAACTAAAATAAATAATCATGACCATCAAAGAAAGATATGCGGGTGTGTTGGAATACTTCCAGCACACCCAACCTAATCCTACCACCGAGCTGCAATACAGCAACGCGTTCGAGATACTCGTGGCGGTGATTCTCTCGGCCCAATGCACCGACAAGCGCGTCAACCAGGTCACACCCGCCCTGTTTGCCGCCTACCCCACCCCCGAACTGATGGCACAGGCCAGCGTCGACGACATCTTGAGCTATGTCAAGAGCGTGTCCTATCCCAACAGCAAAGCTCTGCACCTGCAGCAGATGTCGCAGATGCTGGTCGAGAAGTTTGGAGGCCAGGTGCCCGGCACAATGGCCGAGTTGACCCAGCTGCCCGGCGTGGGGCGCAAGACGGCCAACGTGATGTTGGGCCTGGTGTTCGGCCAGGCGGCCATCGCAGTCGACACCCACGTGTTCCGCGTGGCCAACCGCCTGGGGCTGGCCAACGGCAAGACACCGCTCGAGGTCGAGAAAGCTCTGACGCGACACATCCCAGCCGAACTACGTTTCAAGGCACATCATTGGATTTTGCTTCATGGCCGCTATGTGTGCAAAGCGCAGCGCCCCGATTGCCTGAACTGCGAGCTCAAACCCTGGTGCAAGAGCTACAAAGGCTGATTGGTGGTTGTCAAGATTTTTTAATCAAGGATTTAAGGAATTAAAGAATTTACTCTGACACATTCGCGGTTGAATTTTAACGCGAAGCAGTGTTTCTAATTCGCTGAGCAGTTTCGGAGGCAGGATATTGTGTAAAGTTTTCTTAAAAGTTAGCGAAAATTCTAAAAATAATCTAAAATGCACTTGCAAAACATTTGCAGTTAGCAATTTATTCCTATCTTTGCATGTGTGTTTTTCATGGTATTAGATTTAAGGTTTGTGAAGGCTGTTGTGAAACATCCTTCACTTTGTTTTTATTTTCCCTCTATTTTTCGTTGCTCCAACAGCAGTTTTCTCAAATTTCTCAACTTTCTCATTGTGCGTGTGCGTTTAAAAAAACGCCCCCACTGAACGAAGTCAGCGACGGTGTTTGGCCTACGCGGCGGTTTGGTCCCCCTACCCCCATAAAGGGGGAATGGTTGTTGTGGCGATATTCTTCCACCAAAATCATCAAACCTCGTCAAAAATCATCAAATTATTTTTTGATGGCCTTTGATGAGTTTTGGT